>JANOVD010000217.1:0-3937 GCA_031417255.1 Chitinophagaceae bacterium | reverse complement strand
ATGGATATGGAATCTTATGCTTATGTAGCACATCTAAAACAACTTGTAGAAACCGGTAAAGTGGATATGAAAGTTATTGATGATGCCGTGAAAAGAATATTAAGAGTAAAGTTTGAGCTGGGATTGTTTGATGATCCATACAGGTATTGTGATGCGAAAAGAGAAAAGGAATTGATCTATCATCCCGATCATATGGCAGCAGCATTAGACATGGCCAAAAAATCAATTGTATTGCTGAAAAATAAAAATCAACTTTTACCATTAAAAAAGAACCAACAGAAAATTGCAGTTATTGGTGCATTGGCTGATGATAAAAACAGTCCGTTAGGAAGTTGGCGCATTGGTAGCGACGATAGCAGCGCTGTATCTGTTTTAGAAGGGCTTAAAAAATATACCGGCAATATAAAATATACAAAAGGTGCCGATGTTACTGTTGGCAAAACTGATTTTATAAATGAAGTAAAGATTAATGAAACAGATAAAAGCGGATTTGCAGCAGCCATTCAATTAGCAAAAACATCCAGTGTTGTCATTATGGTTCTGGGCGAAAATGGTTTTCAAACCGGCGAGGGCCGAAGCCGTACAAAGCTGGACCTGCCCGGTGTGCAGCAGCAATTGCTTGAAGAAGTTTATAAGGTAAATAAAAATATCATTCTTGTATTAATGAATGGCCGGCCATTGGCAATCACCTGGGCCGATGAACATGTTCCGGCAATAATTGAAGCCTGGCAACCGGGCACCCAATGCGGTAATGCAATAGCGCAGGTATTATTTGGCGAATACAATCCTGGTGGTAAATTACCCATGACTTTTCCAAGAAGCGTAGGGCAGGTTCCCATCTACTATAATTATTACAATACCGGCCGGCCGGGGCCAAAGAATGAAGTGTTCTGGAGCCATTACAGCGACGAAAGCAATAAACCATTGTACCCGTTTGGTTATGGTTTAAGTTATACAACATTTGAATACAGCAACCTTAAGATTGATGACAGCAATCAATCGCAAATAAAAGTAAGCGCTACAATTAAAAATACCGGCATCTATGCAGGAGAAGAAGTGGCGCAACTTTATCTAAGAGACAAAGTTGCCAGCGTGGTAAGGCCTGTTAAAGAATTAAAAGGTTTCAGTAAGTTTAAACTGCTGCCCGGTGAGTTAAAAGAAGTTGAATTTATTTTAACTGATGCTGAACTTGGCTTTTATAACAATACCGGCGAATTTATTGTTGAACCCGGGGAGTTTGATGTGTTGATTGGCACAAGTTCAGAAAAGGGAATATCCGGAAAGTTTACCAGGAAATGATTTATTTGATGAAAAAGGCAAAGCAATGGATGCTGGAGAGCTATCAGCGACTGGAGAGCCTGCCGAAAGTTAATTTTACAGTTTAAATAAATGAATACAAAACCCAATTGAAAGATTGTTTTTTTTGTTTTAGCTATCTGAATCCTTTGATGCCAGGGGATAACTCTAATATAACAACCCTTACTGAATTAATCAACGGCTCTAATTCGTAGTGCACTCCATCCCATGGCTTTAATGCTTTTTCGTATCTATACCTTAACCAAGTAAAAGCTGATGGCATTTGTTTAAGCATACTTAAGAAATCTGTTTTTTTATCCTTGCCTGCCCCTTCATAATAGGCTGGATAATAAGTAACATTTTTTGTGTAATCAGCAATTATTTTACCCTGTGTTTCGGGATTCAAGCTTTCGAATATTTTAAATAGGGTATGACCATATACTACTTCTTTGCCTTCAATTACAAGAAGGCATTTTAAATACATCTCAAAAGCAAAGGCATGATTAACTGCTGCAACATTGTAAAACCATGACGCCCTTTGTTGATCGCCGTCTTTGATAACTCTATCTGATGCAGCTCTAAGGATTAGCGAGGATGCATCTAAAAAAATATCGCCTTCCATTAAAAGCAATTCAGGGTTCAAGTATTTATAATCACTTTCTCTGTCCATATATTCAAATCTACTGCAAATATCTTCGCTATGCGGTGGCAAATGATGACTCTGTAGTTATTTAAAATCAGCAGTTTTCATCTGCCCATTTATATAGGTCTTGTATAGTGCATCCGATAGATCTGCAACCGGTTTTTAAATGAAAGGCAGGTATTTGTTTTTCATCGCCCCAAACAGGAATTGTTCTGTGGTTTCGTTTGGTACATTGGTCATGGCTGCCGGCGGTTCGCTTGTATTGATATCCGAGAAGGGTTAAATATCGTTCCCAGCATTTTGTATCTAATGGTCTGAAATTACCCATAAACTTATGCAGCTTCTAAGGTTAATCTTTCTACCTTATTATCAACAGCATTAAAGTTTTTTAATTCACCGTTAATATCCACATGGGCTTTAGAGTACTCCTTATTCCTGATTTTATCATGTTTCCATCCCAAAGTTCTTAACTCGTTTTCAATTTGTTTTAAAGGCATTTGTATCAGTTGTTCAAAATAATCTCCAATCGAAAACTTAAGCATTTCAGCAGCTTTATCTCCATCTGCACCATATCCGCTTACATCAAGGCTTGGGCAATAAACAATAAATTGATTGGTGTCTTTATCCTTAAACCTGAAAATACTTAAATGGCCATTAATTTTTTTTGCAGATCTGTTTATCCTGATTGACTCATTTCCTTTATAAGCAGGAGTAGATGTTATTGTTAATGTGTTCATTTGTAGCATTTATTTTTAATTGGCAGATACGATCAGTATTAAAAAGCCTTAATGCAAAATAAGAATTTAAGATTCACTTTTACACAAATTTTATGCAAATGAAAAAATATAAAACAAAAATAAATTCAAAGACTATGACAACTTAGATAGTTGAAAAGTTGTATTAAAGAAGTAAAATAAAAGTGAAAGAACAAATAATTGAACATGCCATAGGAGAGTTATTGCAAACCAGGTTCTAAAAGTTCAATTATTATCTATTTAACATAATATTAATTATAGGTATTATTATATCCTCTGAAATGCAGGCTGGTAAAGGGTTTGACTATCGCCAACAAAAACATAATTGATTTAGCTGGTTTATTTCGATGCTGAAAAATGAACACGATCTACACAGCATATATTTAATTCAAAAATATTTTTCTTGCTTTAATCAACTCACGAAAATATTAACCAACCGCATTTTAAAATTTGTATAAACCGTTTCATTAACTTGTAACCTGTTACCAACCACCCTTAATACCTTTATAAACAGCTTAGTACTTATGAACCTTTACCAAAAACTGCAGCAGGCCCGTAGCGAAGAAGATGTAAAGGACGCCTATATTAAAGCCCTTGGTTTAAAAGGTTACAGCAAAAATCTTATTGATATACAAACCAAAGAAATATGGTTTGAGGCTAAAGATACCAGCCGCCACAGCACTTATGCCATGTTTACCCAGTTAATGCATTATGTGCAGGATGCACTGAATAAAGGCGATCATGTTCCCCCGTTTCTATGCGTTATTGATACTAAAAAGGCAGCCATTATGAAGAGTGCCGATGTACTCCCCTTTCTGGCAAAAAAAACAATAAAATGGGGCAAGAGCGCCAGCGGTTACACACCCGAGGCTTTAGATGCCGTATCGGCACATATTGGTACCCACTTTGTTTCTTTTAAAATTGAAACGCACGAAGATGAATTTATAAGCACCATTAAAGATGCTATTAAGAACGGCGATATTATACGCACACAAATAACACCCGATAACCTTAAACAGGTTTTTGATAAATGGGTAGTAATGGTTGGGCGGGAAATTAAAGGCGTGGCCGAAGAAGATTATGCCCTGTTATTTTTTGCAGATATTATGCATGATGGTACCACCGCAACACACGATAATTTAACAGCGGCACTAATGCATAAAAATGCTGCACCCGTATTTAGTTTAGCAGGCAAAATTTACGAGCTGGGTAATAAAGAAGGTTACCGCCAGTTTTGGGCCAT
>JANOVD010000216.1:0-1994 GCA_031417255.1 Chitinophagaceae bacterium | reverse complement strand
CCATTATCAATTATCCATTACTTAATTATCCATTTATGTTTACAATCAGTCTCCATAACTTAATTTTCTATTCTTTTCATGGCGTACATGAAGAAGAAAGAGTTTTGGGAAATAATTATGAGGTTAATGTAGCAATATTGTTCAATACAAATGAAGAAATTACAGCGCTTGAACAAACCATTAATTACGAACTTGTTTACGAAATAATAAAACAAAGAATGGCCACACCTGCAAAACTTTTAGAAACGCTGGCGCAGGACCTTGCACAAAAAATATATGACTTCGATAACCGTATTACATCAATCAATGTCTCCATTGAGAAAAAAGATCCGCCTATCACAAATATCCAGGGATCAGTAAGTGTTAATTATAAAAAAGATTTTTAACAATTACTAACATCCTAATTTTTTCACGAAGTGAAAAAAAATCTGTGCTGAGCTTGTCGAAGCATCATCCGTCCAACCCGTGTCATCCGTGTGCCTGTATTTTGTCGTCTACCCTATTCAATACTTAGCATGCTTCTCAATTTAGCTTAACTTCGAAATTAAAACATCAGTTTATGTATAAAATAATATGCAGTTTTTTTCTCCTCGTAATTTCAGTAATTACAGTAAATGCACAGGACGAAAACAAAGTAGAATCAAAATACGATCCCTATGCTTTGTTTGCACCAAACTTTTATCCCACGGGTAATTCAATTACCCGCTCTGCCACCGGCGAACCCAATGTTGGCTACTGGCAAAACAAAGCCGATTACCAGATCAATGCATCATTAAATGATGTTACCAATCAAATTTCAGGCTCGGTAATTATCACGTATAAAAATAACAGTCCGCATGCATTGCCGTTTTTATGGTTGATGCTCGATCAGAATTTGTTTAATAAACAAAGCAGGGGACAGGCACGTATGCCGCTTGGTGCCAGAAGCCGCTATGGCGACAGCAAAAGTAATTTTAACGGCGGGTTCAATATCAGCTCGGTAAAATTAGGAAACGAAAATGCCGCTGCCGATTATATCATTACCGATACACGTATGCAGATACGGTTACCCAAAGCAATGAAACCCGGTGGCGATGTAATAAAAATTAAAATTGATTTCGCTTTTCAATTACCGGAATATGGCGCCGACCGTTGCGGAATTTTAAAAACCGAAAACGGAAATATTTTTGCCGTGGCACAATGGTACCCACGCATGTGTGTGTTTGATGATGTGGATGGGTGGAACACCCTGCCATATCTTGGCCCCAGTGAGTTTTATTGTGAGTACGGCGATTTTGATGTAAACATAACCGCACCCGCAAATCATATTGTGGTTTGCAGCGGCGAGTTATTGAACGAGGCTGAAGTGTTAACACCCACACAGCAAAGCCGTATGGCACAGGCAAAAAAAAGCGATAAAACCGTGATGATACGCACCGAAGAAGAAGTAACAGACCCGGCATCACGCCCAACAGGAAAAGCGCTTACCTGGCGTTTTAAAATAAACAATGCACGTGATGTAGCATGGGCCAGCAGCAAAAGCTTTATATGGGATGCAGCCAGAATAAACCTACCTGCCGGACAGGCAGGTTTACCAAGCGGAAAAACTTCGTTGGCTATGAGTGTTTACCCGGCCGAAAGCAGCGGCCAAAAAGGCTGGAGCAGGTCAACAGAATATACCAAAGCCAGTATTGAAAATTACAGTAAGCGCTGGTTTGAGTATCCTTACCCCGCTGCAGTAAATGTGGCCAGCAATATTGGCGGTATGGAATACCCCGGAATTGTTTTTTGCGGATATAAAGCAACAACCGATGGCTTGTGGGGTGTTACCGATCATGAGTTTGGCCACACCTGGTTCCCCATGATTGTTGGCAGTAACGAACGCAAGCATGGCTGGATGGACGAAGGCTTTACTACCTTCATCAATTCGCTGGCCGATGATGATTTTAATAATGGCGAATACAAAGGCGAACAACCAAATATGGAGTTTGGCACATTGTATATGTTTGGCGAAA
>JANOVD010000215.1:0-2476 GCA_031417255.1 Chitinophagaceae bacterium | reverse complement strand
TCCAGGTTTTCACGGTAAGCCTTATCGTTCATTTGAAGGGTATCGTTAACCAATGCCGGTTCAGATAATGAAACCCGTACTTCATTTTCCATAACATGAATAACACGGCTTAGTTTTTCCCGGTTACTGTTTTCGTACCTGCCGATAAAAAATAAAATAGTAGCAATACCTATCACCAGGAAAGAAATTACGCTGATAAAAATTACCGTGCCATGTATCTGATTACGGATGCTGAGTTGCCAGTAGTATCTGAAACGTTTACGGTTAAATCTTGCACGCAGTATAATATTCAGTATCCAAAAAATACCTGCAACCAGTAAAAAAGCACAAAATAAATAAGAGAACAGTGTAATTGACTCAATAAATAAATTATTTTCCTTGGCAATGATCACTACTTTTTGCGGTCCGGCTTTATACCAAAGTTCATCATAATCATTCCGTTTAATGGTTACAAACTCATCACGGGGCAGCTGTTGAACAGTTAAACGGGTAGCAAAAGGATAATCATTGTGGCTGTTTAACAATTGCAGGTTATTATACACCGCAAATGCATAAACCGGTGAATTTTCAATGGCATTACTTTTCCCTTTAGAAAACAGCTCAAGATTTAATGCATCGGTTTTATATTTTTTTGGATTGGCCAGTACAAATACATAACCCAAAGTATCACCATCAAAATTGGTAACTGTTTTGCTGCTGATATAACTAAAGCGGTCGTATGATTCATCATAATAAAAAAGATCAGGAATATTGGTTGGCCTGGCCTGAGTTTTTAAAACGGTATTCAGTTCATTAAAACCGGCATCCTCCTTATTAAAAAGCGGATTTTTATTTACATCAAATGTAAATATCCTGGTTTCGTATTTATTGGTATAACCCGAAAAATTTCCATTTACCAGGCTGTCTTTAAAGAACTGATTGGAACTGTCATTTTGCAGCCGGTAAAAATTAGCTGCCAGGTAATCGTTCCTGAAATCGGTTAATAACGTATTTAATAAAGTTTCGCTTGAAGGATCGGCTTTGGTGGAAAGTGTTTCGGCATAATACTTTCGGTTACGCATTTCTTTTTTACTGTTTTCAACCACAATAATACTTGTGATGGTTACAGAAAAAAAGAAAAGCCAGAAAATGAAACGGGTGGAGCTTATCTTATTTACAGATAATGCAAGGCCATCTTTATTCAATAACAACAGGTAAATAACCAGCCAGGCCAGGATGAATAATTCGAAACCTGCATTTGAAAAGCTGAGCTGAAAGGTAAGATAGAGTAAACCACCTGTTACTACAGCCAGGTAAAGCTCAGCAAAGGTTTTAGAAAAAAATGGCTGAACCAGGGCAATAAGTATCTGGCTGAGTAAAAAATAACCGATAGCCAAACAGCATAAAACAATAAAGCCGGTTACACTGTAGATATTTAGAGTAAAGAAATTTATTACATCAAAAGATATCTGCGAATCGGCCACCATACTGCGTATGATCTGGCCTGCAATAAAAGTTGTTGTGAGTAATAAAATGCAAACAACAGCCAGAAGCAGCCATCTAAAAACAGGTTTATGATTTGTTAACCTGATCTTTTTTTCATACATCTGGTTGTGGATGAACAGTACGATCCAGGTAAATAAAACTGCATTGATGAGCAGATCGCCCAACGACCGTAAAACAATATTGGAACCATAAACCGACGGATCGAATAATTCAAATTGCCGGAAATTTAACGGAACCGGAAAATAATAACTCAGTAAACGTAATAAGAAAATAACAGGTATTAAAAAGAGTAATGCTTTTGTAAGGCTCTTATTAACAGCAATTTTAATGGCCAGTAAATGAATGAACAGCAACACAAAGATTGCAGCAAAAATTCTGAACCACACAGAAACCAGGTTATTTTTTGGCACTACATTCTCTGAATTTTCAGTAAGGTAAAACAGTGAATTGCCATAGATAGATTTTACAACTGCATTTGTTGGTTCATCGGCAATACCGTATTTACGCTCTATTTCATTGCCGGCAACAAATGTATTTTGCAGGTAAGTATTTTTTACAAAATATTCCCACTTAACCGGTATTAAAGCAATGTTAATGCCGGTTGAAGTATTTTTTTTATGCCACACATAATAACCGTTCAGCAGTTTAATAAAACCTGTACTGTCGGCCTTTGAAAGTATTTCTTCAGTTGGTAAAACCGTTTGTGTGTTCCAGAAAATCAATTGCCTGAGCCCTATATCATTTACAAAATACCTGTAAATGAAATAAGGTTTATCAGTTAATCCTTTCAAAAACTGCTCATCAAAATGCTTATCATCTATTTTTCTGATCAGTTCTGTATCATTCAAAAGAAATTCAAAATCTTTCTCCTGTTGCTGTATATGGTTTTCAATATTTTCTCTTACCGAATCAACAGTTGAATTACCCGACCAGTAATTATCAATGATAAATGAAAAGGCGACCAGACAAGCAGCTAAAATAAGCAGGTAGC
>JANOVD010000214.1:0-2225 GCA_031417255.1 Chitinophagaceae bacterium | reverse complement strand
TAGATATAAGCATGTATGTGATGACACCTGAATATGGTGCGGCAAGTCAGCTGGAAAAAATTAATATGCTTGATTATGCCGATATGGTTTGCGTAAATAAATTTGATAAAGCCGGCGCACTGGATGCGCTGCATGATGTTCGCAAGCAATACAAACGTAATCACCAGTTATGGTCAGCAAAGGATGAAGAGTTACCGGTAATAGGTACCATTGCTGCACAGTTTAACGATGCCGGTATAAATGAATTATTTGAAAGGCTGATGGAAAAAGTGGCAGAAAAATGCGAGGTTAAATTTAGTGGCGATATACAACATCATGCACATACAAAAGATACTTTCAGCCAATCAACCATAATTCCTCCAAAGAGAGTAAGATACCTTGCTGAGATTGCAGAAACAATAAGTGCATATGATAGTTGGGTTATTGAACAATCAGCAATTGCAACAAAATTGTACCAGCTTGATGGAACCCTGACAGCGGCTTCAGCCCTGTCAGCGGTTGTACAGGAAGAGTTAAATAAAATAAAAAGATCTTTAGAAGAACAGCTACATCCTGAATGTAAAAAACTAATTCAATCCTGGCCTGAAGTTCTTGAACGCTACAAAAAAGAATTCTACGAATTTAAAGTACGGGACAAAGTAATTAAACAGCCGCTTACTTACAATAGTTTATCTGGCACTGTACTTTCATAAGTTATCTTACCATAATATAAAGACTGGGGCGATATTTTAAAATGGCAGCTGCAGGAAAATGTACCGGGCGAATTTCCGTTCACTGCCGGAGTGTTCCCCATAAAGCGTGAAGGCGAAGATCCTACCCGGATGTTTGCCGGTGAAGGTGGACCTGAAAGAACCAACCGGCGGTTTCATTATGTTAGCCTGGGCCAGCCTGCAAAGCGCCTCAGCACAGCATTCGACAGTGTAACCTTATATGGCGAAAATCCTGATTGCCGCCCCGATATTTATGGTAAAGTTGGTAACAGCGGTGTAAGTATTGCAACTGTTGATGATGCAAAAAAATTATACAGCGGTTTTGATCTTTGTGATGCAAAAACTTCGGTGAGTATGACCATTAATGGCCCGGCGCCCATGCTGCTTGCATTTTTTATGAATGCAGCCATTGATCAGCAATGCGAAAAATATATCATTGAAAATAATTTAAGGGAAGAAGTAAATAAACTTATTGAAGCAAAATATGATATAGAAACCTTACCAAAATATATTGGCGTAGATGGCAAACCTGTTCATCCAAAAAGTATCAATAAATTAGCAGAGTCTAAAGCCCCTCCTCCGGAGGGGTTTGGAGAGGCCTTACCTTTAGGAAATGATGGTTTAGGTTTGCGCCTTTTAGGCTTAAGTGGCTCAGATGTTTTACCTGCAGATGTTTATGAACAAATTAAAGCAAAAGCTTTAGCAACTGTTAGAGGAACTGTGCAGGCCGATATTTTAAAAGAAGACCAGGCACAAAACACCTGTATTTTTTCAACCGAGTTTGCATTAAAGCTGATGGGTGATGTGCAGGAATATTTCATAAATAACTCAGTACAGAATTTTTACAGTGTAAGTATAAGTGGTTATCATATTGCAGAGGCAGGTGCAAATCCCATTACACAACTGGCGTTCACTTTATCAAACGGATTTACTTATGTAGAGTATTATTTAAGCCGCGGCATGAACATTGATGATTTTGCACCCAACCTGTCTTTCTTTTTCAGCAATGGTATGGATCCTGAGTATAGTGTGATAGGAAGAGTAGCCCGCCGCATTTGGGCCAAGGCCATGAAGAATAAATACAAAGCCAACAGCCGTTCTCAAAAATTAAAATATCATATTCAAACAAGCGGAAGAAGTTTGCATGCCCAGGAAATTGATTTTAATGATATCCGCACAACACTGCAGGCTTTGTATGCCATATATGATAATTGTAATTCGCTGCACACTAACGCTTATGATGAGGCCATTACAACACCCACCGAAGAAAGTGTTCGCAGGGCAATGGCCATCCAGCTTATTATTAACAGGGAGTTGGGCACTGCTAAAAACGAAAACCCCAACCAGGGCGCATTTTTAAGTGAAGAGTTAACAGATATTGTGGAAGAAGCTGTGATGGCTGAGTTTCACCGTTTAACTGAACGGGGCGGCGTTTTAGGCGCTATGGAGCGCATGTACCAGCGTAATAAAATTCAGGAAGAAAGCCTGTACTACGAAACCTTAAAACATACCGGT
>JANOVD010000213.1:0-24450 GCA_031417255.1 Chitinophagaceae bacterium | reverse complement strand
AGAGGGATTAAGCAAAGCAGATTTGCTTGCCAAGCTTCGTTTGACTGATGATGATAGTGGGAATATTAAAAGGGCAGCCATTGTTTTGTTTGGGAAAAACCCGGCAAAATTTTTCAATAATTGTGTTGTAAAAATTGGCCGCTTCGGAAAAGACAGCAGCGACCTGAGATTCCAGGAGACAGTAGAAGGTAATATTGTTTATTTGCTGAAAGAAGTGATGGAGCAATTAAACCGAAAATTTTTCACCCGTGCCATTTCGTTTGAAGGAATGCAAAGGATTGAGAAAGGAGAATACCCAATCGCAGCGCTTCGTGAAATGTTGCTCAATGCACTGGTGCATAGAAATTACTTAGGTTCATCCGTAGTGCAGATGCGTATGTTCGACAACCACTTTAATATCTGGAACGAAGGCGAATTACCTGCTGGTATTAGTTTGGATTCACTCAAACGGCAGCATCCATCACGGCCAAGAAATTTATTAATAGCCGATGTATGTTTCAAAGCTGGGTACATTGATGCATGGGGAAGCGGCACATTAAAAATTATAAGCACCTGCAAAGAAGCAGGGTTACCCGACCCTGAAATTATTGAACAGGACAGCGGCATATTGGTAACCCTGTTTAAAAACAAGTATAGTGCTGAACAGCTTAAAAAAATGAATCTGAATGGAAGGCAGTTAGGGGCTGTTCTTTACATGCTTGAAAAAGGCAGTATAACCAATACAGAATATCAGGAGATAAATGGCATATCAAGGCAAACTGCAACCCGTGACTTGAAAGAGCTTGTTGAAAAATTTAAAATACTGCGTCGGGAAGGAATTACCGGTTCTGGAACCAGCTATACTTTGAACGACTCATAAACGACTCAAACGACTCATGAAGGACTCAAAATGGACTCAATTACATCAATCCGAGGTTGGCTCAGATGGCTCATAATAGGCTCGCAGTTGGCTCAATATATTGGCCGCTCCAATAACGAAAAGAAATATGGATGACAATTTCCCTAATCAAATTCAACTCTTTAAATCTGTTTTTAAAGGCAGGGAAGATGTATTTGCAATACGTTGGGAGAAAGAAATAAATATTGCCATAATGCCTGTGCCAATAAAAGGGGGTTAACCAATAATTTTATATGACTTTAAGAAATTTATCCGGCGTTTTTTGCCTGCTGCTTGTTAGCTGCAATAATGCTCAAAATAAACAAGAGAAAAAAACCGAAAATAAACAGGATACCACAACCTCCTCCCTGTTAATACCCGATAGTGTACTGAGGACCCTGAAACTTTGTACAGAATTTCCGATAATAACAACAGATACTTCTAAAAAAAGTATAAGAGAGGCAGGGAGTTTAAAATATTTTCTTTGGCCAAAAGAAACCAGGGTTATACATGTTACTTTCCTTGATGGTGATTCCGTCATTCAGAAAAAAGTAAAAACCGTAGCAAAGGAATGGGAAAATCATTGCGGCATCAGTTTTTTATTCGATCAATCCGGAAAACCAGGCATTACTATTTCATTTAAGTACGATGGCTCCTGGTCCTCTATCGGAAAATCATCGGTAAAGGCAAAGCCCTCCATGAATTTTGGCTGGCTTACAGCAGAAACTGATGATGAAGAATTACGCCGCGTAGTACTGCATGAATTTGGCCACGCCCTGGGTTTTATTCACGAACATCAAAATCCAAATAACAATCCCATAAACTGGAACAAAGAATTAGTGTACAGGTATTACAGCCTTTACCCTAACAACTGGACCAAAGAAGAAACAGATGATAATTTATTTACCAAATACAGTGAAAAGCTGATTAATGGAACCTCCTTTGATGCACAATCGATCATGTTGTATGTTTTTCCTAAAGAACTTACAACAGATAGTTTAATTACCCGGTTAAACAGTAAACTTTCAGAACAGGATAAAAAGCTTATCGGGCAGCTTTATCCAAAAAGATAATTGTAATGATCGTAAAATATTGCACAATACTGCTGGCCATTGTTTTTGCTGCTACCGGCATATCATGCAATAATGCACAGCATAATGCTCAAAATAACCCCGGCAATAATTTTCAGCCACCAACAGCAAAAAAACAAGGGTTGCTGATTTTAAATTCCCGTGCCTGTTATTTTGACGATGTGGATTCTATTGAGAAAAAACTGGAAATAAAAATTGATACACCCAGCAGGCGTGAAACAGAACAGATCAATTCAATAATGAGTTATACCGGGTTGCCGCAGAATTTTAAAATTTACCGCGGCGATATTAATAATGCCATGGCCACCATGGTTAATGATCAACGGCTCATTATTTATAATAAAGACCTGTTTGCCAGGATAGATGATATAGATAGTTCTTACTGGTCGTCGATGTTTATTCTTGCACATGAAATAGGGCATCACCTGGCCTATAATATTTCGGATACCAGCAGCATGCTGAATGCCGAACTGGAGGCAGATATTTTTGCAGGCGCTATACTGTACAAGATGGGGGCAGATTCAAACCAGGTGATTGCTGCCGTTGCTTCCAGGTTTATTTCAAATGCAAAAGATACAAAAACACATCCTTCAAAATATAAACGGATTGCTGCTATTAAAAAAAGCTGGTACCAGTCATCACAACTGCGTTACCTGTCGGCTATACCACCACCCATCAGTGATAAATTTTCAATGGCGGCCGGCAGCCCTACGGTAACAGATGGTTATGGAGCTACCAGTACAGGTTACGATGCCACAGGATTAATAGAAAATAACTGGGCCAGGGAAAAAAACAGGAACAAATCTTTTGAAATGATCAGCTCACCTGATCCAAAACGCTATATCGACATATTGCTTTCCGGTTCAAGAAATTACCAGGGCATTATTGTGGATGTACAGGAAAAGATTGCTGCCGCAGGTTTCGAAGAGTTTATTTTTCTTGAAATTGAAGTGATCATTACAAAAATAGATGCGGCTTATAACCAGGCCGGGCTGGAGCTTAACCGGAAATCACGGTTCCTGGTATGCCTTGATGCAGAGAACGGTTTTATAGGAAGAACAGGCCCCCTTAATTTTTTTACAGGGGGAAGGAGATTTGATTTTGATCTGTACGACCTGAAGAATAAAAATGAAACGGGCGGCCTGTTAAATATTTCGAGAGCAGATGCACTTAGATAAAAGTAAAAACTACAAGTGTTGATGATGAATAAATATTGCAGCTTTTTTTTAGTAATGATCTTTATTGTTTCCTGCAATAATACAGGTAATGATGATAAAGCAATAAATCCGGCTGGCTTAAATATTAATGCCAGGGCTTGCTACTTTGATGATGTTGACTCCATTACAAAAAAGACAACAATAAAACTTGATAGTCCGGGCAGGCACGAAATTGAGGAGATCAATAAGCTCATGAAATTTACCGGTTTGCCGCTGAATTTTACGATCTACCGTGGCAATGTAAAAACGGCTATGGCAACTTTGCTGAATGATCAGCGGGTGATCGTGTACAGCAAAGATCTTTTTACAGGCATGAGCATATTGGACAGTTCTTATTGGTCGGCCATGTTTATAATAGCTCATGAGATTGGTCACCACCTTGCCTATAACATTTCCGATACAACTAATTTACACGATACTGAACTGGCCGCCGATATTTTCGCCAGCTCTGTATTGTATAGTATGGGTGCCGATTCAAACCAGGTGCTCTATGCCCTGTCTTCAGGCATTATTTCAAACGATGGTGATACAAAAACGCATCCGGCAATATCCAAACGCATCGCAGCAGTAAAGCAAAGCTGGTACAGGGCCGCCAGGATGCGTTACCAGGCTGTAGCACCACCAACTGCAGATGATGAATTGATGGTAAAAGAGTTTACAGAACGCAACCTGGCCTTTAACGCTATTGGCAATAACTATTTTTATAACATGTTTACAAAGGATGATGACAAGCAGAAGGTCATCAACTATTTTGACCCGGTGAGAAATTTAGAGGGAACTATTTTAGATGTAAAAAAGACGAGGCATCACTATACTGATGCTGACTTTAAAAAAGTGGTGCAACTCAAAATGACCATTTTAGTTACGCATATAGACAAGGTTGATCAGCATGAAACTTTCAGGGAGAATCATAGATACGGGTATGAAGTTTTTTACGAGCCAAAGTTGAGAACAGATAGAATAAAAGATCTCTACGACTTCTTTAAAGCGGGCCGGCGAATTAAGTTTGATGTTATCAACCTGTATAAAGGCCACGATTATGGTGGAGAAGTGCTTACTATTATAAAAGCTAAAGTGCTTTAATTAAATATAACAATTTGTCCCGGCGGGATTTTCACAGCATTCTGTAAAATTTGTAAGGTTTTTATGTGAAACCCCGATGTATAATACTTCTGCAATAAAAAGAACCTACTCTAAATAATTATAAAATGTTTTTGGCAAAAAAATCGGGTAAAGCATAATAATGCAGGATCCATTTGGCATCGGGGTTTCGCAGAAAAGATACATTTAAAAAGAAAAAACACATTTGCGAAAACCCCGCTGAGACAAAATTGCTACAGGTAATGATACATTAAGAAAAAAGATTGCTAAATTCGTGAATGAAATTCTCTCCACAAAAAAACTTAACCTAAATTTCGATACAAAAGTTTTAGAAAACCAAATAGACCAATTGGTTTACCAACTTTACGACCTAACCACAGAAGAAATAAAAATAATAGAAGGCAGCTCAAAATAAAAACACTATAAATATGAGCAATCAAAACATTGTATTATTTGAAAACAGGCAAGTACGCAGGTACTACGATAGTGAGAATGAAGTTTGGTATTTTTCTGTTGTAGATATTGTAGAAGCACTTACAGAATCAGTAAAACCAACCGATTATTTAAAAAAATTAAGAAAGCGAGATACTGAACTATGCGCCTACCTAGGGACAAATTGTCCCCTGGTAGAACCAAACCGTTACAAATTGTAAGTAGTTGAAAAATATAATTAAATCGTTAAACAATGAGCAACATAAAATTATTTGAGAGCAAAAAAGTACGTAGTCAATGGGATGCAGGAAAAGAAACCTGGTTTTTTTCCATAATTGATGTAATAGAAATATTAATAGGTAGCAGCATTCCCAAAAGGTATTGGAGTGATTTAAAAAAGAAGTTAACTAAGGAAGGAAGTCAGTTGTACGAGAAAATCGTACAACTGAAATTTGAAGCAGCTGATGGAAAAAAATACGCAACAGACTGTTTGGATACGCCAAATTTATTACGCCTTATACAGTCCATTCCTAGCCCCAAAGCAGAACCATTTAAACAATGGCTTGCAAAAGTAGGGTACGAACGTATGCAAGAAATAGCAGACCCAAGCCAAAGCATAGATAGAGCCAGAGAAAATTGGCAAATATTGGGTCGTTCAGAAAAGTGGATTCAGCAGCGAATGACGGGACAAGAAACCCGAAATAAGCTGACAGATTACTGGCAAGAAAGTGGCGTAAAAAAAGGAGAAGAATTTGCATTGCTCACCAATATCATTCATCAGGAATGGACAGGTTTAACGGTTAAAAAGCACAAAGCAATAAAAGGATTGAAATCTCAAAACCTACGAGACCACATGAGCGAAGCCGAACTCATTTTTACAGCTTTAGCCGAACTTTCAACCAGACAAATTGCAGAAACAGATGAAGCAAAAGGATTGCAAGAAAATGCAAAGGCAAGTAAAAAAGGCGGAAAAATAGCAAAAGATGCAAGGCTACAATTAGAGCAACAAACAGGCAAAAAAGTGGTAACAGGAGAAAACTTTTTACTGCCAACTAAGGAAAAGAAAAAATTAATATAGACCAATTGGTTTACAACCTTTACGACCCTTGCCATGGTTCGTGTCTTCACGAACCCCACAATACGCTTAAATAAAGCTCAATAAAGTTATATTGCACAAGAGTGCCCCGATAGTTATCGGGGCCAATGAAGCTGAAGAATGATTAAATGCCGGGTACAAAAAATGAAAAAAATTCTTTTTACTCACTCCTATTTTTTACGTTTTGACCCCAAACAATGGGCCACAGGCCAGCCTTATGCACCGTTGGGAACATTGTATGCTGCGGCTTTTACAAGAGCGCATGGTTATGATGTACAGTTTTTTGATACGATGTTTGCCCGGCAGCCCGAAGAAGTTATTCCACATCTTGAAAAAACCGCACCTGATTATTTTGTTATTTACGATGATGGATTTAATTACCTCACCAAAATGTGCCTTACCAACATGCGGCAGGCTGCTTTTAAAATGATACGCTTTGCAAAGGATAGAGGTTGCACAGTGATCGTATCCAGCTCGGACAGTACCGACCGGTTTGAAATGTATTTGAATGAAGGGGCAGATTTTATTTTGCTGGGCGAAGCGGAACTTACTTTGCTGGAACTTGTAAATGCTTCCGATAGCTATCGGAATGAAAAAGCCCCGCAAGTGGTTGGTGAGGACACCAACCACGGCCACGACAACCACGGCAGCACCGCCCCGGTCAGTGTTCACACTGTCCTCACCGACCGGAATACAAATGATTTTTTTAATATTGAAGGGCTGGCATTTAAACACAACAATGCATCCGATAGCTATCGGATTGTAAAAACACAAAGAAGGGCTGTAATAAAAGAACTGGATACACTTCCCTTTCCCGCCTGGGACCTGGTTGATATGGAGCCTTACCGAAACATGTGGTTAAAACATGCCGGTTATTTTTCGATGAACATGGGCACAACAAGAGGCTGCCCCTTTAAATGTAACTGGTGTGCCAAACCCATTTATGGTAACCGCTATAATGTACGAAGTCCGCAAAATGTGGTTGACGAATTACAAATGTTGAAAGAGAAATTCCGGTTTGATCATATCTGGTTCTGTGATGACATTTTTGGATTGAAACCCGGCTGGGTGAATGCTTTTGCAAACCTGGTTGAAAAAAACAACCTGCATTTTAAATTTAAAATTCAGGGCAGGGTTGACCTGCTGCTGCAGGAAAATAATATTAAAGGCCTTGCCAGGGCTGGCTGCGATAATATCTGGATGGGTGCAGAAAGCGGATCTCAAAAAATTTTGGATGCCATGGAAAAGGGAACCACGGTACAACAGATATATGAAGCCACGCATTTATTGAAGAAAAATGGTATCAATCCTTCCTTCTTTATACAGTTTGGTTATTTGGGCGAAACCAAAGATGATATTGAGAAAACAATTTCGATGATCAATGAATTGTTGCCACATGAAATAGGCATCTCGGTTTCGTACCCATTACCCGGCACCGGTTTTTTTGAAAAAGTAAAAGACCAATTGAAAGAAAAAGCCAACTGGACAGACTCTGATGAGCTGGCACTAATGTTCCGCAACACTTATCATCCGGCATTTTATAAGCAACTGCACAGGTATGTACACAAAACTTACCGCAAACATATTGCGTTTGAAAATTTGAGAAATCTTTTTGCTCATCCTTTTAAAAGCAATTTTAAAACCATTAAGAAAGCCTTATCAGGCCTCTATTACACGCCTGCTGCTTTTTTTGATAAACAAAAACTGCATCAACTTGAAAAAACAACTGCATGAGTTTATCCCAAAGCAATGAACAACTGGCAGCGGCAGCATTCACCCGGCAATCAGCATTATTTGATGAGCAGTACCGTAATAATTCCATCATTCAATATAAACGGGAACGGGTTAGGAACCATATACAGCAATATCTTACAATTAACAGTAACATTCTTGAACTCAACAGTGGCACAGGAGAAGATGCCATTTGGTTTGCACAACAGAGGCATACCGTACATGCAACAGATATCTCTGCCGGTATGCAGGATGTATTGAAAAATAAGACATCGGCATTAAACCTTTATGAAAATATCAGCACAGAGCTGATCTCATTTACCGACCTGGAGAATTTAAAACAAAGGGGGCCATACGATTTGATCTTTAGCAATTTTGCCGGGCTTAACTGCACGGATGAATTGGATAAAGTGCTGCAATCTTTAACTTCTTTATTAAAACCCAAAGGAATTGTAACCCTTGTTATTTTACCCAAATTTTGCCTGTGGGAATTTCTATTATTGTTTAAAGGAAGATTTAAAACGGCTTTCCGAAGGCTTTTCAGCAGTAATGGCGTAACAGCACATATTGAAGGTGAATATTTTACATGCTGGTATTACAACCCGTCTTATATCACAAAGCATTTACAAGATCAATTTGACGTACTTGCTGTTGAAGGCTTGTGTACACTGGTGCCGCCGTCGTACCTTGAAGGGTTTGCTGAAAAATATCCGAAACTTTTCTCATTTTTAAAACTGAAAGAAGATAAATGGAAAACAAAATGGCCCTGGAAAAATATCGGCGATTACTACATCATCTCCTTACAAAAAAAATAAGCTTCACAAAGCCAGCGATGCTGTTTTATTTTGCAATTGCAATAATTGCTGCACTTTAACCCGGTGTTGCTCTACAACTTTATCCTGGAAATTTTTTGGGTCGGGTTTTGAAAAATGCCTGTCAACCATCATGCCCATACATATTCCTTTACTGTTCAACTGATGGCTTTGTGCCTTTTTTTGCCAACGCCTGTCAGTAATATGCATCAGCCATTTATCAATACTGTCACCAAAGTTGCCATTTAATATGCTTTCAATCAGCCTGCGTATTGGCCCCCGTTTTATTTCGGGTGTGCTGCCAATGGTAAACCCGTGTACAGGAAAATATGTTTTTGTCCACCCGTTACCGGCAATAAATTTAAGCAGGGCGCTCCTTCCCTGCATAGGCACCAATGTAGCAATTTCCATGGCTGTAAAAATATTTTTCTCTGCTATTTCAAGCCTTTCTTCATCCACATAATAATTCATGCAAAACCAGTGCTGGCGGCCGGTTAAAAAGGTTAATTTTTTATAGAGGTGCATCAGGGTTCTTGCAACCCATAGCCTGTTGGCAGTGGTAATAATAAAATAATCTATATCGGTTTTTTCGTTTGCAAAATTTTTAGATAACGAACCTGAAACCGCAATTCCCTGCACGTAAGGAAAGCTGGAAAGAAATTTTGCAACCTTGTTGGCCGTTTTCATTTGGGTAATGGCCAGCTCATTCCCTTTTCGCCTTCGTTGCACCAATGCAAAATCATTCTGAAGCGAATAAAATTCATTAAGCCGGAAAATATTTTTATCCCTGCACAATATTTCCAGCGTTTCATCAATTATTAAAGATGAGCCATTATCCTGATGAAACAAATGAATTTCATCTTTTGTTAACGGATATTGAAACAGGTCAAAATACCCCAGTGTGCTTAATATGTTTTCTGCAGTTGTTATAAGTTATATTTTCTATTGTTAAAAACGTAAATAAATTAATGGTGGTTGCTTTTTTTCACATGCAAAGCATGTAGAGCCTCTCGGCTGCCATTCAGCAAAAAAAATGAAAAGAAAAAACTATAAAAAAATATTCCCCTGTCCATGTCAAGATAATTTTCAGAAACAGAAACCACAGTGATGATTACCAAAAAGCTTAAAAAAATAATATCCCTGTTTCTGAAAGCTGTTACAAATCCATAATACAATATATACATAAACAAGGCAAGGCCAATAATCCCGAACCGCAGTAAAATACTCAGGTACTGGCTATGGGCGTTAAACTCATTCAGGTAAGAGATATAAAGGCCCTGGTCAAAATATTTTTCTTTTAACAACTTTCTCTCCGCTCCCGTTCCATAGCCAACAATGGGAGATTTTTTTACCAGCTCCATTAAAACTTTCCACCTGGCAAGCCTGGGTTCGGTGTTTTCAATTATTTTAACATTACCCGTTAAATCTGTTTTTAATTCGCTTATATACCTGGTTTTAAAAGAATCTACTTTAAAGATCATCAGCAGTACTGCGATTGAAATTAAACCCGATGCTAAAAAATATAATGCCCTTTTTTTTCCATGAAAAAGAAAAAAAGGAAAGACCAGGTTAACTACAATCAAAAATGCAATGAAAACTGCCCGTGATGAAAGTTGTATTAACCCTGCAGATAAAACAACAGCGCAGATAATGTACACCCATTTTTGCCGCAGCTCTTTATTATTAAACAGTAAATATAAAAAAGCAAGCAAGGAAAGTGCTGTATACATTGACAAGTAAGTGGCGTGTAACTCAATCGGCATTGAAAAGTTATGGTTCATAAAAATCAATGTGAACAGCGAGGAAAACGGCATGTTAAAATAATAAATTGTACGAACTGCATCGGCATAGAGGTATAAAATTGTAAGTGTACAACCAAACCCAAAAATGCAGACCAGGTTCATTTTATATTTTTCCAGGTTGAGGTTGGTAATTGAAAATAAGATGGGGGTGATCAAAATGGCCCACTGCCTTGTTGCCATACTAAGTCCCTCATCTTTATCTTCATTGTATAAAATTCCTGCAAAGCCAAGCAGGCAAATGGACATAATTATTAAAACAGGCCATGTGAAAATGTTCTTTAGTTTAATTTTCTGTACATGAATAAGGGTGTGCAACCCAAAGCTTATTAAAATAAGCTGGCAGTAAAAAAAATCAAAGGGTATTGCAATAAGGATGCCAGCCAGGTGGTAATAGCTGATCTTATTGGCCACGGTATCGTCAATAAAAAATATTTTTTTCATTTACCTGATTTTTTACAGCAATCCACAATAAATGTGTCATACATGTTTACTATGCATGGCCAGTTGTATAACTCATCAATTTTTACAAAGTTATTTTGCAGCATCCGTTCTGTTTCATCATACCCATTACTTTTTACAACCAGTTGTTGTACTTCTTCAACCGAATTAAAATAATAAGCATCGTTATTTAAAACAGCCCTGTTAAATGCATTGTCGTGTGCTGCAATTACAGCGCCGCCGGCCATTGCTTCCAGCAGCGAAGGGTTGGTGCCCCCCACAATATGTCCATGAAAATAAAGTTTACAAAATGCCCGTAAGGTATTGGTTACTGCCGCATCAAAAACAGCGCCTGCAAAATGTATGCGCTCATCGGTGCTGTATTTTTTAAACATCATTTTACCGTACGCATTATTATAGTTGCCCAGTACAATAAATTTTTTATCGGAGCTGCTGTTATGAAATCCGTTCAGTATCATATCAATATTATTCTCCGGTTCCATCCTCGCCATCAGCATATAATAATTGAATTTTAATACCTGGTATTTCTCCAAAATGCTTTCATCTTTAATATCGCTTATTTCGGCGCCGTATGGAATATATTTACTGGCAACATTATATTTCTTATCTACATAAGATTGAATTACGGTAGAGTCGGCTATAAGATAATGGCTGTATTTTATGGCAAGTTTTTCGGCATACTCCAGGAAGCGCTGCACCGGTTTGCTGTACTTATCCCGTTTCCATTCCATGCCATCCATGTTTGATATGATGACCGGTTTCTTTGGAAATAATTTACCCCAAACCGAGCTGCTGGTATAGCCCAGGAACAAAATAACATCGTAGTTGTTTTTACGGGCATGGCGTATGCAATTGAGATCATAAATAAACTGGCCGGCCATGCCAATCACTTTTTCAGCATCGTAGCAATGAACAATTGTTACACCATTCCATTCCTTTTCCTGGTACGGATGATTGTGCGAATTATAAACCGTAACCCGGTGGCCCTTATGCAAAAGCCCTGCAGCAAGGTTTTGCGCCATCTGTTCAAACCCCCCGTAATTATTGGGGATTCCCCGTGTTCCTATAATTGCAATGTTTAACAACAATTGTTATTTATTTTTTTTAGAGTGTCAGTTTCAATTTATTTGTTCCTGTCGGTTACATTTGAACCACATAGAAGCATAGAAACATAGGTTAAACATAGACCTATGTGCTTTTCTATAGTGCACTATGTGACTATGTGGTTCAAACTGATACACTACTTATTTTTTGCTGTTCCGCTTCCAAACAATAAATTTTTTATTTTAACTGCCGGGCCATAAATAGCTGCTATCATTTTTTTTACCGGCTTGCCGTCTTTTACCACCCAATCAGTAGTTCTTGGTTTTTCAATCAAGGTTTTATGAATGCTGTATGCATAGGTTGCCACAGAAGTACGGTATTTATTTTCCGGAAAATTCGTGATATCATAACCATGCAATGTATAAGCACGGGTTTGTTGTATGATCATACGGTTGAAAGGCACTTCGAGTTCTGTTGCTTCACCTGTTCTCAGGTCAACCAGTTTTAAATGTCCTTTGTATTCGGGTTTCCAGTCTTTATTAAGATAAAGCAACAGGTTCATATTGCGGAACCAACCTTTATGCAGCGGGTGATAATTAAAGTCGAGATGCATATCAAGAAAACTGTTCTCTCTTCCCTGGTGCAGGCCGCCGCCGTGGTTGTCAGGATCAACAAAAATTTCTTCGTTGGCAATATAACTCAGAAAATCGTTCATCCGTTTTGAAGAAAGGCCGGCATACAATTCTTCAAACTCCGGCCCCAGTTCCCGGTAATTCGATTTTTCAAATTTATTGTGGGCAAAAACATAATCCCGGCTTTTATTTTTAAGCTCCGGTATGGCAGCATACATCCGTTCCAGCTTTTCGGCATCACAAAAATTATCAATGGCTAAATAAGGAAAAGGTTTTGCCAGCAGGTATTGCTGCCTGAGTTTTTCTTTATTCGTTTCCAGAAATTCAAAGTTGATCATCGTTTAGTATTTAAAATAACCTGTTGATAAGCCATTATTGTTTTTTTGGCTGCCTGTTGCCAGTTGTATTTGTCCATCACTTCATCAATGTATAATGTATTGGTGGTATGAACGGCTGCTTTTTCTACTGCTTCCCTGATGGATGGCACAGATCCCGGGTCGCAAAAAAAACAGTTTTCCGGATCAAAATAATCTTTTGTGTCTCCATACTTTGTTACTACAATATTGCATCCGCAAAACAATGCTTCCAGCGAAGAGAGGCCTGTGGTTTCAAACCAGCTTGGCAAAATATGACCCCTCGCTTTCTTATAATACTGCACCAGTTCTTCCTGTGGAATTGCATTAATGAAATGAATATTGGGTTTACTTATCCTTTTACATTCATTATAATATGCAATATGGTTTGGCGCAGGGTCTCCAACAAGGTAAAGTTCAAACTGCGTATCATTTAATGCCTTTATCAAATTCAATTGGTTCTTTATCAGTTCTATCCTTGCTACACAAAGCACCATGGCCCTGTCTTTCATCCTGATTTCTTCCTGGTTGTAATTGAATATGCCGGCATCGGCTCCATTGGGAATAACAACATGTTTTTTCTCTATCCCATACGAATGTAAAAGCCTTTTGTATTCATTCTCAGAATTTGGTAAAAGCAGCGATGCGTTTTTCAATACTTTCCTTACAGCTCTTTTATGTCCCATCCACAGGTAATTCCGGGAGATAATTTTTTCTCCCTGCGTTATTGATTTACTCACTGTTTTTATATATTCCTGTGCATTGCTGCCAAATAAATTCAATATGCTGTTTTTTATGCCGGTACTTTTATGTGTACTGGTATAATCCACATAAATGGTTGATATCACATAAGGCAGTTTGCTTTGTTCAATATGCAACAAAATATCTGCCGGGTGGCGGATGTTAAAAAAATGGATAAGGTTATACAGGGAATAGTCAATATTTTTTTCATTACATAATTTGATATCTACTGTCATGTTTGCTTTTTGTAAAGCTTCGGCTGTTTTAATTACCTGTATGGTATCACCGCCCCTTACATTAAAAAGCGAAGCTCTTGTAATGAATAATATTTTCAAATGCTGATCCTTTGTCACATTGTTATTTTTATCTGTCTCTATCTCAAATGTTGCTGCTGTCATTACTCAGGTTTTCTGAAGTTTTTGTTTATATACCCAGTTGATGAACCCTTTAGGAAAAAAACTTAAAGCCATTATTGCATAATTATCTAACCTGCCCGGATGAATTTGAATGGCCTTCTTTAAATTAACCCTTGCTTTTTGGGGTTGATGGTTATCCCATAAATATTTTTTACCTAACAGCGAATAATAAGAGCCTTGTTTTATTTTAGGATTGTTTTGCGCTTTTAAAATACTTAACAGATCCTTTCCCTCCTGTTCTGTTATATTGCCCCTGCGGATAGATCCGGATTTTATTTCATGAAAACGTTTGGTGCGCCACTTTTCATCAATGCTGATGGATTCGGGATTTAACCGCACCTGCAATAATGTTTGCGAAAGGTTACTTGCCTTGCCCAGTTTGATGATCTTTGACCATAAGAGATGATCCTGGAAAGAATAAGCATGCGTATCATATCCCCCTGCCTGTATGATAGGCTCTTTGCGGAAAAGTACAGCCGAATGTATAAACGGGCATTTATTTAAAGTAAGTTCCTGTATCTCTTCATTGGTATGGGCAGGTAACCTGCATGTAAAAACATAGTTTTCGTTCATATCAATATAATCAGCATCAGAACCTACAATGATATGATCTGGATGAGTGGATAAAAAATTATATTGAACCAGTAACCGGTCAGGCATACAAATATCATCTGCATCAAAACGGGCAATAAGGTTAGCATTGGCATTCATCAATCCCATATTCAAAGCTGCTGCAATCCCCTGGTTCGATTGATTGATAAGCCTGATCCTGTCATCCGAAAAAGAGCGGATAATTTTTTCAGTATTATCGGTTGACCCGTCATTAATGATCAGTAATTCAAAATCGGTAAATGTTTGGGTTAATACCGAGCAAATGGCTTTGTCTATATATTTTTCTGCATTATAGGCAGGCATTAAAACCGTTATTTTCGGATCAGTTGGTTTCATAATTTTTTTTAACGGTTGTTTCTTTAATGTTCAGCAATACCAGCAACTCAAAAAAAACAACAACAGATAATTGCTCAAACCAATATTCAATAAAAAAAGCGCCCAGCATAAATAACAGCAAAGGGATAGCATAAGCCCGTTTGCTTAGCTGCTTCACAAAAAAAGCAATATAAAAAAAAGCAAACGAAAAAAGACCGGCTAATCCATATTCACTCACCAATTGATTGTAAGTAGAATTGGGGCTGTTGATTATTGAATGATAATCATCCTTGTTGGCAAAATAATATAAATAGATATCGAGATGATTGGATTTAAAATCATCATTGATATAGGTATATTTTGCAGGATAACCACCGGTTACTTTCATGGAAGTGGCACGAAAGGCCAGCTTGGAAGAAAAATTTCCTATGCCCGTGCCCGTTAATAATTTAACTGGGTGCTGCACAAAAAAACGGGTTGTTTGCTGCATGGCAACCAGTTTACCGGGCAGGCTGGACCGGGTTGTAAGGCCTGCGGAAATGGGCACTGCTGTATTATTCTTTGCTACAAACTGCAACAGTGTTTTTTCAGTTGCATTGGTATCGTTCTTGTGTTGAAAAGCAGGTGTATGAATACTGTCTGCGGGAATTACAGGCTTTTCTTTAAACCCTGCTGTTGCAACAGGTGTTATTGCAGCATTTGATCTTTCTTCATTTTTTTCAAATACCGAAATATTAATACTGTCCATGTATATCTGGGCAATTTTTTGTTTTTTTTGTTCATCCGTTAAAATGCTGTCGGGCATTTGGGTAATGCGAATATTGGAAGTAATGGATTTTTTATCCTCCCGTTTAATATTAAAAAGTTGTTGGTACGCATTGGTTACGTAATTATTGTTTTGTGGAGATACTTTTACAAAAAAAGTAACCAACATAACAAGGCACACAATAATTATGCTTTTTTGATCTCTGTTACTTTGAAAGAAAAAGATGAATATTAATGTTACACACAGCAGCAGATTAGTGATATTGCTTCCGGTCAGCAATAAAACAGCCATACACAATATGGCCGGTATGTTTTTGCCACGTAGCAGAAAATAAATAACTGCAAACGCATTTAAAACTGCATTTGTGGTAGAGGTATCAAACGTTAATCCTTTTATATAGTCTCCGGTGCCAATAAAATATTTTTGATAATTACCCTGGTACAGGTATGGATTGATAGCGCCTGTTTCCCACACAATGCCTGTATAAACAGCTAAAGAAACCAGGGCATTAATAATAAAAAAAATAAGAATGGTACGGTGAATAATTTCCGGATCATTCTTATCAACCGATAATTTAATTTGATGAATTGCCAATATGCACAGCACCCAAAATAAAATACCGGATATCAAAACAAGGCCATAATTAAAATTACCCATCATGCCGCTGATGAACCAGTTAAAAACTGCAATGCCAATTACCAAAAGATAAAAAAGCGGAAGGCGTGAATTTTTCAGGCTGAAGCCAAATTTAAAATCGGGGCGTAAAACATAAATTAAAAAAATAGCCGCTATTTTAACAACCAGTTTTACATTTAAAAAAAGCAAAAGAAAGATCAGGAGCTTCCAGTCAATATTTCCCGGCTTTATCCATTCAAAAAAAGATCCTGTCTTATTTTTCACACTGCTGACTTATTTAAACTGAAGTATAAATTAAGAAATATTTTCTTACTAAATCATAATGATATAATCGAAAAGGCAGCCATTTGGGTTGCCCTTAAAAGCCTGTAATTCTTTTAAATACAAGCCAATCGTTAACCTGTATCTGTTTTGTAAAGTATAGAAAAAGGGCGTAAAAAAACAAGGCACTGAGGAAAATAATCCATACAGAATTAAAAAGCATGGTTGCTAAAATGCCGCTCAATATGGCAAGAGCAGGACAAAGCAACAATGCATAACTGTTCTTTCTCAGTCCCTCAAGTTTTGTTTGTTTCAGGTAAATAACCGATTGGGCAATGATGGCAATAAGATAGGCAACTGCTGCCCCTTCGGCTTTAAAGAAAGGAATCAATATTATATCGCCTGCCAGGTTAAAAAGAAAACTGATCAAAAAAACATAAAAGATCATTTTTAGCCGGCCTTTTGCAAAATTAACTGTCCATAAAAAATTATTGAAATACAAAAAAGGCATACTGACAGATAAAAGCAAAATAGTTTGTTGGTTAACTGCGCCGTATTTATTTTCTGTAACCCCGTCAATAACCGGTACCCAAAGTATATACAATACAAGAGCAACAAGTGAGGCAATGATCATTTCGAGGCGTAATAAAACAAACAGATCGTTTACCTTAGTAACGGGTATTTCATCAGCAGCAGGATGAAATAATTTTGTAAATCTGGGTATCAATACAGGCGCAATTATCAGCATGGGCAATGTAGCAGCCTCAAACACCTTATAGGCAAAACTGTATTCTGCTAAAATTACATTGCTGGCAAGCAGGCCTAAAAATATCCAGTCGAGGCGTGAAAGTGCTGATGTAAAAATGGCAACACCAAACTGTGGCAGCGCTTCTTTAACAAGGCCGGTATATGCTGATTTATTCCACTTCAGTTTTACAGGTACTTTTATAATGCGTTTCATGATGAAGAAACAGATTAGTAATTCTGCAAAGTCGCCTGCAATAAAAATAATTACAATAACATAAAGATCGAGTTGATTAAAAGCAGCAAATACAAGCAAGGCAATACTGCGTAAAACATTGGAAGAAACGGCCATGAACAGTAAGGGCCTGAATTTTTCCAACCCGGTTGCCAGTTGTTTAAATGGCGTAGAAAAAAAGATCATCAGTTTACCAATGCCTAATAATAATAACAGGTTATGCTGCTGAAAAAATGAATGAAATATTGACCGGCCTATCCATAAAAAAGTATAAAAAAGAAGCCCCGCAAGCAAAACATGTAATATATAGGTAGAAAGCATACGACCTGCATCATTGCCTGCAGCAATCCTTTTGATCGTTATCTGATCAATACCGAGTGATAAAACACCAAATGCTGTTAATAATACGGCCAATGACCAGTTTATCTCTCCAAATTCATTTTTACCCAACCGGGTTGAAAGCAAATAAAATATGATGAGGCCACAGCATTGAAAAATTATTACCTGCAAAGTATTTGCCGAAATATCGTGTATGAATTTTCTTTTCATGCAGGCAAAAGTTACTATTATCTGTTTTACAAAAAAAATAAACGGTTAAATCCTCCGCTGGCAACCCCGCCAATATTTCCTGCGATATATTCAGGAACTTCTTTTAACCAAAACACAATTTTATGAGAAAGTTACTTTTCTTTTTCTGTATGCTGATTAGTTTTGAACTAATGGCACAGGTTGACAGTACATCAAATACATTGATGAATGAACTTGAAAATAAAGCCCCGGCGCCTGAAGGTAAACTGCCGGTAAAGGTTTTTTATTCGCAAAGATTGATAAATGCCAACACGGTAGAAGTGCTGAAAAAAGGGTACCTGGAATTTAAAGTGATACATAATTTTGGTGATATTGCGGGTGCAAATGGCGGCCCCGGTTCTGCCTATGGCCTGGATGGGGCCACCGATATCAAGATTGCTTTTACGGTGGGGCTCACTAAAAATTTCAACATGATCGTATCCCGAAGCAAGGGAGGCAGTATTGTACAACAGTTATATGAAATGGGTTTCAAGTACAAGTTCATCCAGCAGGCAGAAAAAGGCCAGTCCCGCCCTATTTCACTTACTGCATTTACAAACATGGTTGTTTCAACCCAAAAGCCCGATACCAATACCGTTAATATTTCTGAAAAACATTACAACAAATTTTCGGACCGCCAAAGCCAGATGCTGCAGTTGATGATTGCCCGTAAATTTGGCAAAATAATCAGTTTGCAACTAAGCCCCACTTATGTGCATACAAATTTTGTTGTGCCTGGTGATGAGAAAAGTATATTTGCACTGGGCGGCGCTGTTCGTGTACCTATTTATAAAAGTTTTGTTTTTATTGCCGATTATTTTCATTCATTCCGTTCGCAAAGCAGTATTGATGCTTTAAAATTAAAAGGGGTTCGCTTATATGATGCTTTTGGCGCTGGCCTGGAGCTGGTAACACCCGGCCATATTTTTCATGTGAATTTTACCAATGCCACCAATATTTTAGAAAACCGTTTTATTCCCCGCACTTATACTTCGTGGGGCAAGGGCCAATACCGCTGGGGCTTTACGGTTGCCAGGAATTTTGTACTCTTTAAAGACAAAAAGAAAAAATAACAAACCCCGCAACTGAATAAATAAAGAGGCTGTCTCAAAAGGGCTTCCCACAAGTCGCTAAGAACAAAAAGAATTTTTCTACATGACTATTACGGCTTTGTGAACTTCGTGGCTCTGTGGGAAATACGAAAATATTATTTTTGAGACAGCCACTTTATGTTTTAATTAAATCCTATCAAACAATTTTTACCTGCTTTTTGCAAAGGGCTTTACAGTAAGTGTAAATAAAATGCCTGCGCTGTTGAGTTTTATTTTACCCAATCCTACACCACTTAAAGGTATTTTTAAGTAGGGCTCTGCCTGTACCGAAACCCGTTTATTAAATTGATATTGATAACCGCCCGAAAGTGTAAGCACAGCAAAATAATGTTTGTTTTCATTTTTAACCGTTCTTTTATAATTATAAGTATAGCCGGTTGGCGTTTTATACAGGTAATCATAGTTTTCTGTTTTCATCAGAAACGAAGAAAGACCGGCGCTGCCAAACCAGCTATGGTTTTTTCTTTGCCCGAAATTGTAACTCAGGCTTAACGGAATTTCATATATTTTACAATCGGCATCAATACCCATAAGATTGGGATAAATAACTGCATTATACTGGTCGGGTGTTGCAGCATATAGTTTCTTTGAAACATAAAATCCTGATCTTACTGTAAGCCTTTTACCAAAATTATAGCTAAGCCCTGCCCCATACATTAAAGTTGTTTTTCCTATTTTATTCAACTCAATAAAACTAAATTCGGGGCCGACAGAAAAAGTTAATCCAAAATTACCTGCAATATTCTTTTTGGGTTTCTTTTTATCCGGTGGCGTTATAGTTATTTTTTCAATAACAGCCGAATCATTTTCTTTTTCGTCCTTAACATCTTCAACGGTAATTAACTTTTCCTTTTTTTCTTCATTCTTCGAAATTACCTCTCCGCCTGCCGGGCTCTGTGCATTGTTTTCCGGTGTAACTGTTCTTTTAGTTTCATTTTCATTATTCGCCTGATCGGGTGCAGTAACAGTAATATTCAATTTGCCTTCGGTATCCTTTTTTACTCCTTTGCCCACAGGGCCCTTCGGGCTGTTTTTCGCTTTCCATCCATCATTTTTTACAAAATCCTCTGCAGGAGTTGCTGTAACAATGCTGATCTTTGATTGTCCTTTACCGATGAGATTTGATTTTTTATTCTTCCCTGGTTTTTCTTTTACTGTGCTTACAACATCTTGCTGAAGTTGTATACTGGTTATTGCATTCACAGGACTCAGCGAATTACGAGGTGTTGTTTTAACTGAAGTTGTTTTATTGGAATTTATTTTAACCGGTGTTGTGATTCCGGGTATTGCTGTAACCGTTACCGGTTTTTCGGAATTTGTCTTATCGGGTATTGCTGAAGCTGTTGTAACTGATTCTGTTTTTCCGGGATTTGTATTCCCCGGTGTTGTTGTACCAGGCAAAGTTATATTTTCATTTTCGGGAGCATTGTTTACAACTGCATCATTATTACCCGGTTGATTATTTTGTGTTACAGGGGTTGTTGTTTTATTTTCACCGGTGTTGGTTGCAATAACATTTTTATTTGCAGGGGTTTTATTGCCACTTAATTGAATTACAGTAAACACAGTTGCCCCACCCAGCAATAAAAAGAAAAGCAGGAAGAAAATAAATTTCCGCCTGTCCTTGTTTTGAGGAAGGTGCTTGTCCAGCTTCTTTTCCATTTTTTTCCATGCCTTATCATTATAAGGCGGGTAATGGTTCTCCGCTGCATTCCTGATTATATGGTCCAGTTCTTCATCCAACATTTTTTAATTCTACTGTTTTATTTTGATTGAAAAGTATTTTTTGCAATTGCTTTCTGGCTTTTGAAAGGTTTGATTTGGAAGCGCCGACCGAAATACCCAGTTGGCCGGCAATTTCTTCATGGCTAAACCCTTCCAGGATAAACAGGCTTAAAACTGTACGGTATGCAGGTGAAAGATCCTGTATGAACCGGATGATCTCATCGTACGAAACCTTATCAAGGCCATTCTGTTCCTGAACCTTTGTTTGTACCGTATCTACATCCAAATGGCCCACCAGTTGATGTTTCTTGTTTTTTCTGAAATGATCAATGGCAGTACAAACCATGATCTTCCTGAGCCAACCTTTAAAGGAGTTTATTTCGTTGGTGTAAGCCGGCTTATACCGGTGAACCTCATTAAAAATTTTCAGAAACCCGTCATTTAATATTTCCATGGCATCATCTTCGTTACTGGCATAACAGTCGCAAATAGCCATAGCATACCCATAGAAAGCGTTATAAATATTTTTCTGGCTCTCTCTTTCGTTCAGGGCACAGCCCCTGATATTCAGACTTAGTTCTTCTGCTGAAAGCAATGGTATTCATTTTAATGTGAATCGTTAATCACAGCTTCCGGGTTGCTTCTTACGAAAGTTAATATTTTTCTGTTTATGGTCAAAATAATGACCATGGATAAGCGTTTTGTCCGCTAAAACCTCTCAACATGTAAAGAAGTTCTGATACCCGTTAACTTACGATGCATTTTTTGCTGAAATTAAAAAACGGACCTCAGTATTTTTAAACTGAGATCCGTTTTGGTAGTCCCGGCAAGAATCGAACTTGCATCTAAAGTTTAGGAAACTTCTATTCTATCCCCGTCCGACTGGCGTCAGCCGGGCGGGCATTGAACTACGGGATTACTTTTTTTAAAAATCTTCTCCCAGCAGATGATTTAAAATATTTCTCTCTTGCTATTGCTTCCTGTTCGGATGCAAATTCTTCTGTATAAATAATTTTAAACGGGATGTAAGGTCTTATTGAGATTGTCATTCCTGAGTTATGCTGTAATAGCCTTTTATCAAGATCCTGGCAATGACCTTTATAGAAAAAATCGTGGTCTATACTTTTAAGAACATAAGCATAAAACATGACACATAATTTGGTAGTCCCGGCAAGAATCGAACTTGCATCTAAAGTTTAGGAAACTTCTATTCTATCCATTGAACTACGGGACCAACGAAATATCGAATATATAAATATCGAATTTTGGAGGGCAAAAGTAAGCAATTTGTGTTTGGGTTTTCATTTATCCCCGTTTTTATATGTTATCCCTATCTTTGCCCACCTAAATTTTTAAGATCATGAAGTGGTTGAACGTAGTTATTAAGTACCGTTTGTGGATAGGCATTGTATTGTTGGGCCTTGCCATTTTTACCCATATGCAAACCAGTTTCTGGCCCTCTTTTGTATTATACCTGATTGCTGTAGTAGCCATTGTTGGCCATTTTTTGTTTGGCCCCATGCGTTTAATACAATCTTATATGGAAGAAGGAGATATGGCAGGCGCAAAAAAAGTGGTGGATTCTATCTGGTTTCCGGCAATTCTCATCAAACCCGTGCGTTCGGTTTATTATACTATTAAGGGAAACCTTGCCATGGTTGACCAAGATTATGAAGGAGCAGAAAAATTAATGAAAAAAAGCCTTTCTCTTGGTGGTGGTGCTTTAACCAAACAGGCCGAAGGACCCAACAAACTGCAATTGGGTATGCTGATGATGCAGAAAGGAGATATTAAACAGGCCGAAAGTTTTATACGCCAGGCAATAAGGGCGGGTTTGCCCGATAACGAAAATAATGCGGCTGCATACTTACAGTTGTGTTCCATCATGATGAACAAAAGAGAGTTTAGGGCGGCTAAGGAATATTTTAAAAAAGCAAAGGGTTTTAAACCAACCACGCCGCAAATTGTTGACCAGATAAAACAGATTGAGAAGTATATAACGAGGATGCCGGGATAAAAAAGACCCCCTCCTCCCCTGAAGGGGTAACTTAAGAGTTCATAACTCCAAACAGTTTTTCAACTTTGCTAAAACGGTAATCAAAAATTCTGTTCAACTGTTTTTTTACAAACAAAGCATTCGCAATATCTCCCAAAAACCAAAGTGGTAGTTTGTAGTGTACAATATCCGTCATCTCCACACCGCCATCAATGGTTTTAAAATGATGCTGGTGTTGCCAAATGCTGTAAGGCCCGTGGCGTTGTTCATCCACAAAATATTTTTTATCTGTTATATGGGTTATCTCTGTCATCCAGTATAAAGGAATTCCTAAAACAGGGCTCACTTTATATTCAATAACCTGCCCTGCATACATGGCATCTCCATGATACTTTGAGATGGTTTTAAACCCCATATTATCCGGAGTTATGTTTGCAAGATTGGCAGGATTGCTGAAAAAATACCAGGCTTTATCAAGGCTGATGGGAATATTCTGTACAGTTTTAAAAGAATAGACTTTACTCATAACCTTATAACAACAGTTCAATTATTTTGTTCAGTAAATCGGGTATCCAGTATCTTTGGTTAATGCGGCATTATCGTGAAATATTACAGCAAAAATTTACAGATGAATATCAAAAGCTTAATGCCGAACAGTGCCGTGCTGTTGATACCATTGAAGGGCCGGTAATGGTTATTGCAGGGCCGGGCACCGGCAAAACACAAATACTGGCAGCCAGAATTGGAAAAATTTTACTGGAGACTGATGCACTTCCTGAGAATATTCTTTGTCTTACCTACACCGATGCCGGCACCATTGCCATGCGTAAAAGATTACAGCAGTTTATTGGCGCCGATGCTTACAAAGTAAATATTTATACTTTTCACTCTTTTTGCAATGATGTGATACAGGATAATTTAAACCTGTTTGAAAAAAATTCGCTCGATGCCGTTTCGGAACTGGAAAGCATAGAAATGTTTAAACAACTCATTGATGCATTTCCAAAAAATCATCCGCTTAAAAGATACCGCGGTGATGTGTATTACGAGATCAACAACCTGCGCAGTTTATTCTCTTCTATGAAACGTGAGGGCTGGACAGCTGATTTTATCAACCAAAAAATTGATGAGTATATCAATGACCTGCCCAACCGGGATGAATATATTGCCAAACGAAAAGTAAAAGAATTTAATAAAGGTGATGTGCGTACAGATAAGATTGAAGAGGAAAAAGAAAAGATGGAAAAGCTGCAGGCAGCAGTAAATGAGTTTGCCAATTTTCAAAACCTGATGCGGAAAAGAAACCGTTACGATTTTGATGATATGATAAACTGGGTGATAACCGTATTTGAAGAAAACAAGAACATACTTTCCAATTACCAGGAAAAATTTCAATACCTGCTGGTGGATGAATACCAGGATACCAGCGGCACACAGAACAAACTGGTAAACTTACTCATCAACTACTGGGATAAGCCCAATGTATTTGTTGTGGGCGATGATGACCAGAGCATTTACCGTTTTCAGGGTGCCAATGTAGAGAATATGCTGGAGTTTGCAAACCGCTATACCAAAGATCTGATGACTGTTGTGTTAACAGGTAATTATCGCAGCACACAGCCAATACTTGATATTTCAAAAACACTTATCAACAGAAATGATGAAAGGCTGGTAAAA
>JANOVD010000212.1:0-12211 GCA_031417255.1 Chitinophagaceae bacterium | reverse complement strand
CGCTGTATCATCAGCTGGGTATTGCTGGTCCAGTTTATCACATCAATATTTTCATTTTTTAATTCACGCACAATGCCATGTATACGGCTTCCCTTCATACCAACACAGGCGCAAACCGGGTCTATCCTGTCATCATAGCTTTCAACAGCAACTTTTGCCCTTTCTCCCGGATCACGTACAATTTTCTTAACAACAATCAAGCCGTCAAAAATTTCAGGTACTTCAATCTCCAGTAATTTTTCGAGAAATGCTGAACTGGTTCTTGATATAATAATAACAGCCTGACTGTTTTTAAGCTCAACTTTTTTTACAACACCTCTTACGCTCTCGCCTTTTTTAAAATAATCGGTTGGTATCTGTTCCGATTTGGGCAGCAACATTTCATTGCCTTCCTCATCCAGCAACAACACTTCTTTTTTCCATACCTGGTACACTTCTCCGCTCACAATTTCTCCAACACGCTCTTCGTATTTTTTTATCAGGATGTTTTTCTTGAGATCGTTGATACGTGCAGCCAGCGTTTGTTTACCGGCTAAAATGGCACGGCGGCCAAACTCTTTCTGTATATCCACTTCTTCATACAACTCTTCGCCAACCTGGTAATCCGGTTCAATTTTGATGGCGTCTTTATACTCAATTTCGGTAAGGGTGTTATACAGATCATCATCATCAACAATGGTACGGCGACGGAAAATTTCCAGATCGCCTTTTTGATCATTAACAATAACGTCGAAACATTCGTCGCTGCCGTATTTTTTACGGATAAGTGTTTTAAAAACATCTTCCATCACTTTCATCAGTGTAGGACGATCAATGTTTTCTGCATCTTTAAATTCCTGGAAGGAATCAATTAAATTAATACTTGCCATATTCCGCTCCGGCCTCAATTCCCGCCGGGGTAGGGGTTTTATTTAATAATTAAAACTTTATCTGAACCTTAGTTTGTTTTATATCTAAAAAGTATATTTTCTCAGTTTTTAAAACTGCTTTTTTACCCTTTCCTTCTGTATATTCAATCGTAATTTTTTCTTCGGTTGCCTCGGTCAGCTTCCCTTCTTTTTTAACCTCATCGTTGGTTATCACTTCCACCGCCCTGCCAACATTTTTTTTATATTGGCGCAAAAGCTTTAGTGGTTCATCCAGTCCGGGGCTGCTCACCTCCAACGAAAAATCACCATCGGGATACATGCCCATTTCTTCCATGATCTTGTACAGCGCACGGTTTATTTTAATGCATTTCTCTATCCCCAGCCCACTATCCGCATCTAAATATATTTTAAAATTGTTGGTAGGTTTTATTTTTATGGAAACCAGAAAAATATCCTCATTCAGTAATGGCCCAATCAATTTTTCTACCGCCTGTATTTGTATATCCTGAGTCATGATAAAAGAAGAAGGGAACGCCACCGTTCCCTTCCATTGCATCTTTGTCTGCTGCAAATATATAGCATGCTCCTGTAATTGCCAAAATTGATATGCTTTATCGTTATTATTATTCCGTTGCTAAAATTTAACAGGGTTGCATTTGTTTGATGAATAACTTTGTGGCATGGGTATAATTAGGGTAATAATTGAGTTGCTGGTACTGTACCTGGTTTATAAACTGATTTTTGATTTTATCATTCCGGTTTACAGAACCACCAAACAGGTGAGCCAGAAAATGGGCGAAATGCAAAGCAGGATGAATGAACAGCAGCAAGCCAATGCTCATAAAGATGCTTCTGTAGAAAAGGCAGCCACGCCGGCTAAGGAGGATTATATTGAGTTTGAGGAAGTGAAATAGATAATGTTTTGCTTTGTGGACTAAGAGGACAAAAGAGAAAAGGAGGAAAAAGTGGAAGGTCCAAATTCAGCTCTTTTTCTCTTTTGTCCTCTTAGCCAATTACTTCGCTTTTATGTTATTTCAACAGTTTTTCTCCTGTTAAATTGATGTTCAATAATTCTATTCTTTCAGTTGGTAAAAGATGATGTGTTTTAAACCCCAGGTTTTTTGCCGTTTGGATATTGCTAAGGGTATCATCAATAAAAACTGTTTCTGCTGCTATTAAATTTTCCTGCTGTAATACAAATTCAAAGATTTCGGATCCGGGTTTGCGCAAACCAACTTCATTACTATACCAGGCTTTTGTAAAATACGCATCCAGCAAGGGTTTACCGGTTTCTTTTATAAATAATTTTTTAAAGCATTTTACATGAATGCTGTTGGTATTACTTAATAAATACAACTTATAATTGCCCGAAATTTTTTCTAAAAATTCAATGCTTTTGGTTCTGAAATGCAGGATGAGGGAATTCCACGCATGGTCAATTTCATTATCCGTTATAGCAAGTTTTGTCCTTTGTTTAATGGCTGCATAAAAATCAGTTTCGCTTATTTCCCCGGTTTCCAGTTTTTCAAACAGGGCATCGGCATTAACCTGCGAAAACATGTCTTCAAAGTTTTCAATACCGAGGTTTTTGAACGCATCAATGCTTTTTTGAAAATCAATATCAAGCAAAACGCCGCCCAGGTCAAAAATTATATTTTTGGTTTGTGCCATAATATTAAAAAAGCGTTCCGTTTTTTTCGGAACGCCTTGTGGGCCCACCTGGGCTCGAACCAGGGACCACCTGATTATGAGTCAGGTGCTCTAACCAACTGAGCTATAGGCCCATTCTTCAGGTTTTTTTTGAAGAATAAGGCTGCAAATATAATCAATGCGATTTAATTTAACGCTTCATTAAATTATTTGCCGTTAATTTGCAGCTTCAAAATTGATTATGAAGAAATTATTACTTATTGTTTTTGCCCTGATAACCGTATCTGCCGCCTCTGCACAGGAGAAAAAAAAGATCGGTGGTTTTATGAACCGTACCGGTGATCATTTAATGCTGCAATTAACCAGCGACTACTGGATGGGAACACCCGATAGTATAAACAAACGCATAAATGGATTTGCCAGGGGTGCAAATGTTTATGTAATGCTTGATCAGCGTTTTAAAGGCAGTCCGCAATGGAGTGTTGCTTTTGGATTGGGGGTAGGTACCAGTAATATGTATTTCAGGAATATGGTTGTTGATATTAAGGCTAAAACCAATACCCTGCCATTTAAATTTGTTGACAGTGTTGATCATTTTAAAAAATATAAATTAACTACTACTTTTTTAGAACTACCGCTGGAGCTGCGCTTTACACTTAAACCCGAAAATGAAAGTAAAAGCATTAAAGCTGCCCTGGGCGTAAAAGTGGGCACTCTTTTAAATGTACATACCAAAGGAAAAACATTATTGGATAAAAACGGGGCAACCGTAAACAGCTATTCAGCCAAAGAAACAGCCAAGCCTTATTTTAACGGTACACGGCTTGCTGCAACAGCCAGGCTCGGTTATGGCAACTTTTCACTGTTTGGAAGTTACCAGTTCAATAATATTTTTAAAGACGGTGTTGCTGCCGAGATGAAACTTTTTCAGGTTGGTTTAAATTTCAGCGGATTATAAGCTAAGAGGACATTCTTCGACAAGCTCAGAAGAGAAAAAGAGCCGAACGAGTGTTAAATCATTCGAGCCTACATCTTTTTCCTCATTTCTCTGGTGAGTTTGTCCAAGTACACCTATTAGCCCAAAGTCTCCTTTTCTCTTTTGTCCTCTTTGCCCCAAAATAAAACCTGCAGTTGATTTTTGTTTGTTGCTCCTTAGTAAAAGCTTAACTTTACGGCTCTCCTGATTGTTATCGGGACCATAACATGAGCGACGATATTAAACACGAATGCGGCCTTGCTTTCATTCGTCTCCGAAAGCCTTTCAGTTATTATCAGCAGCAACATGGCACCGTAATGTATGGTCTTAATAAACTATACCTGCTGATGGAAAAACAACACAACCGTGGCCAGGATGGGGCCGGTATTGCAGCAGTAAAATTAAATACTGAACCGGGTTATCCATTTATGCACCGCTTACGCAGCGGGGCCAATCAGCCCATTGCCGATCTTTTTGCACAAATTGGCAAAGAGTATAACGAGGTGGAAAAATATCAACCCGATATTAAAAACCACCCCGGCCTGATGAAAGGGCATCTTAATTTTTTAGGCGAAATTTTATTAGGTCATCTACGTTATGGAACTCAGGGAAAAAATAATGAAGAATTTTGTCACCCGTTCATTAAGCGACACACCATACCTTCACGCAATTTGGCGCTGGCAGGTAATTTTAACCTGGTTAATACCGATGAACTTTTTGGGTTGGTAAATATTGACCCCGGTGAGTTTCAGCGGCAAAGCGACCTGGCTGCCATGATGGAAGTGTTGTATCATTTTGTGGTAAAGGCCGATGAAGCTTTTCCCGGGCACATGGATATTGTAAAGGTTTTAAAAAAAGCAATCCCTTTATTTGATGGCGGTTTTCATTTCGGCGGCATGCTGGGCAATGGCGATGCTTTTGTAATGCGTGATGCACATGGCATACGCCCTTCTTATTATTATATTAATTATGAAGTAATTGTTGCGGCCAGCGAAAGGGCGGCAATACGTACTGCTTTTCACCTGGAAGAAAATGAAGTGCAGGAACTGATGCCGGGGAATGCGCTGATTGTAAAAGCAGACGGAAGTTATTCAATTGAACAGATTATAGAACCCAAAGAAAGAAAGGCATGCAGTTTTGAACGCATTTATTTTAGCCGTGGCAGCGATGAAAAAATTTATGGCGAAAGAAAAAAACTAGGCCGACTGTTAAGCGATACGGTTTTAAAAGCAATTGATTACGATCTGAAGAATACCATTTTTTCTTTTATCCCCAATACCGCCGAAACTGCTTTTTATGGCCTGATAAAAGGCGCCGAAGAATACCTGAATAAAATTAAGATAGACCGTATTTTAAGCTGGGGTAAGGATTATGATGAAGAGAAATTATCTGAAATGGTGAACCGGCGCATCCGTATTGAAAAAATAGCCATCAAGGATGTAAAGCTCCGCACGTTTATTACCCAAGACAGTAGCCGCAACGAAATGGTGCAGCACGTATATGATGTTACCTACGGCACGGTTAGAAAAAAGCTGGACACACTTGTAGTAATTGACGACAGTATTGTACGTGGCACCACTTTAAAAGAAAGTATCATCCGCATGTTATCCCGGCTGGAGCCAAAAAAAATAATTGTGGTTTCTTCGGCTCCACAAATACGTTATCCCGATTGTTATGGTATTGACATGAGCAAGATGGGCGATTTTATCGCCTTCAGAGCCGCCATTGAATTGCTGAAAGATACCGGCCAGGAAGCCGTTCTGAATCAAATGCTGGAAAGATGCAAAGAGCTGCAACGCAACAACCAGTTGCATACCGAAAATATTGTGCGGCAACTTTACAAAACATTTACACCCGAAGATATCTCCGCCAAAATTGCGCAGCTGATCACCGCATCCGATATCAATATCCCGGTTAGTGTTATTTATCAAACAATCGAATCTTTACACGAAGCCTGCCCAACTAATTTGGGCGACTGGTATTTTACAGGTAACTATCCCACAGCAGGTGGTAACCGTGTATGCAATAAAGCCTTTATGAATTATATGGAAGGGAAAAATGTAAGAGGATACTAAGTTTTGTGTTTGAGCAACTTTCCGATCTGAAATCCTCCCCCTTCGGGGGAGTTAGAGGGGGCCGAAAATTTCATTCAGCAATCCCGCTAAATGAACACCGCCTTTTAATAACTGCTGATTTACTGTGCCAATATATTTAAAATTATAATCGTACCCCAGTTTGTCATCGGGTTTTATATCGGCATAAATTTTTTCGGCGTGTTGATACGACTGCCAGATCCAATCACTTACCGGTTCGGCCTGCCATGCTGCCCTTTGTGCTTTGGTTGAAAAATTAATTACGGTTGCATATTCTGTATAACTCAGTTGCTGAAAATCTACCAGTTTTGAATCCCAAACCGAATGCAGGTTTGTGGGGTCTTTAAACCAATTTACTTTTATACCGTTTCCACCCCGGTCATCTGGCCGGCCAACATGCAGCGGCTGATGAATATCGCCAACAATATGTATCAGCAGGCGCAAATAAAAAACCTTTTTATCCTGTGCTAAAGTTTTATTTTTAAGCTCAGCGGATAACCAGTTTATTTTTGTGTATGCATCGGTAACTGTATCGGTAGCTAAATAATTTTTTACTTCCGTTTCGCTAAGCCCTGCTTTTAAATTAATGTAATGCCAGGGGCCAAGGTAATCATATGCCGGATCTGATTTTATAAAATCGGGCCAGTTGCTGGTCATGGCAATTGATTCGTTTCCTAAAATTTTAAATATTTCCTTCTTCGTGTTTTTGGTAAGATAAGTATCTGCTATCTGCCCCACAATGCGATGCCCCAATACACCCCATGCCATGCAGCTGAAGGGTAAATAGAAAAACAAAATAAGCAGTGTTGTTTTTTTAATGCGGTTAAATATCATTGCAAAAGATTTATACCCAAAGCTAACATAATGATGCGGAATTGAAAGGTAGTTTAAAAAGTATTCGTTTTATTCAATTACTTCAAACAACAATACCTGCGCCTTTTCTACAGCATTAAAATTATTATCGGCAATAAATATTAATGTTTTATGGCCGTTGGGTAAAAGCGGGCCAAAAGTCATGCCTTCAATATTATCAGTATAAATTCCCAGGTTGTCCATGTTCAATAATAATGTTTTTTTAACGGGAATAAAAGCAGGTTCGTCTTTCAGCTCCATCAAGCTGATATCGGTTGCTCCGTTTAAACCGGCAATAAAAAGTTTTATGGTTGAGGCCAGTCTTCCTGAAGAAAATGAGCGCTCCATTACCAGCAGTGTATTATTTCCAAGGTATAATATTTCTGATACACCATTTACTTTAAACCCAGTTTCGGGATTGGGCGCATGTGCAACAGGTTCTAATTTATATGCGTACTGGGCTGTGTATTTTTTGGCGGCAACATCAAACTTAAAAATCCGTATAAAAGCATTGTTGTCTGTTAACGCCGCACCTGGGCCATCTTCATACAATGGTTCTTCAACACTTGCAAAAAGCGATTTGTAATTATCTCCAAAACTCAATCCTTCTAAAACGCCGTTTCGCCTGGGCCCTTTTTCCGTAGCCTGCATGTGCAGGTTTGCAGGTAAAGTAAAACTGCCCTTGTATTTTCCATTGCGGTTAATAAACATTATAGCAGGGTTTGTTAAAACGGTATCTTTTGCACTCACTATTCTTTCGCCTTCGCTGCTCCAGGCCAACCGGCGGGTTTTTGGATTGTAACGAATGGCTTCCGGGTCGGGAGTTTTAAATCGATCCTGTTTGTTGTTGGGGTAAACTTTGCCATCCTGTTGCAGCATATATTTTACACTGATAAAAACAAAACTATCAATGCTGCTTTGTGTAAAAAATATTTTAGCGGTATAAAAACGTGCAGGATTTTTATCACTCCTGTCGTCGCATATCAGGTAATATAAATTTTGTTTTGCATCGTAATCAATACCCGATAATCCGCCAACTGTTGTTTGCTTATAATTGAGGTTATAAGGTATGTTGTAAGCACTGATAAATTTCAGGGTGCTGATATTTGCCGTAGTTTGTACTGCCCGTTTTGTTGATGAGCAAGACAGGGTAAATGATATAACTGTAATTAAAAACAATATGCGGTAGGTAAATTTTTGCATAATTATATTTGATATGTAAAGTTGGGAAAGATTATACTCATATCTGCAGTATTGATTAAAAAATTTATACTTTTATACGGTATTGTCTATTACTTTATAAAACGGATAAAAAACACCGGCTGTTGAAAAAACTTTTTATAATACGCCATGCCAAAAGTGACCAAAGTTTTTTTGGCAACGATTTTGAGCGTCCGCTTAATGACAGAGGAAAACAGGATGCGCCAATGATGGCAAGACGTTTGCTGGATAAAACAGATAAAATTGACGCTTTGGTTTCCAGCCCTGCTGTAAGGGCAAAACAAACAGCAGAACTGTTTGCAGAAAATTTAAACCTGCACAAAGAAGACATCCATTTTATTTCAGCTTTATACCAGGCGCCGGCCGCCGTTTTTTATGAAGAGATTGCGGCACTACCGGATATTTTGCATTCGGTAGCTGTGTTTGCACACAATCCCGGTATTACTTATTTTGTAAACAGTTTGAATACAAAATCACCAGTTAACAATATGCCCACCTGTGCCATATTTGCTGTTTCTGCAGATATTGAGCATTGGTCTGGTTTCGCCAAAGCAAGTAAAACATTTTTGTTTTTTGATTTTCCTAAAAAGTAAGCCGTTTACGGCAGCACTGAATCTTTTTTTTAAATAAACAACCAAACAATTATTTTTTTCGTTTGTATAATTAAGTATCATTTAAAAACTTTACAGGCTGATTAATATTAGCTATGCCATTTTTAACTACATCTTAATTTTAAAGAAATTATTATGAAAATATTATTTACGCTTGTTGTATTTTGTTTATCTGCCTGTTGCTTTGGCCAAAAAGGAGATTATTTGGTAAAAAACAATGGTGATACTGTTTGGGGTAGTATAAACCTTAAGCATCGGGTCTTCTATGTTAACGGTGCCTTTCCCACAGAAATACTGGCAGATGATGTAGCTAAAATTAAAAGTGTGAATTATAAAGGTAATACGGTTGTTCATTGTAATTTACTGTTATATACTGAAAACCTTACTGAACTGGATATTGACTATATTAAAAAGGGAAATATAGATACTGTACTGATACTGGATGAAATTTATGCAACCCCGATGATCAACCTGTACTATGTTGTGAATAGTTTTAAATTGCCTTTTTACTTTTACAAAACACCAACCGATCCCAAACCGGTACAATTGGTAATTCGTTATTTTTTACAGGGTGGCCTCGACAACTATGAAAGAGACCGTGCCAGGTACAGGGGCGACAAATCGAGGGTTCAGTTAGCTGAAGATAAAGGTTATGTAAATCAACTCCGTGCCATAATGGGTAATTGCAATAAAATTCCTGAACCCATGTGGGAGATGCTCTCTTACCGTGATTATAGTTTAAAAAAGGTCATTAAAAAATATAACCAGTGTAAATGATCAAAATTTTAATTCAAAATAAACTGCGGTTGTATTTGGGTTGTTATAGTAAGCGGGTATTTCATAAAAGCCATATTGTTTATACAGTTTAATTGCAGGCAACATATGGTTCAGCGTATCTAATCTTATACAGCAATAGTTTGCACACCTGGCAAACTCAATTGCTTTCTCAAGTAAATTCTTTCCAATGCCCTGCCCCTGATAAGTGGATTTTACAAACATTCTTTTTAATTCAGCAGTTTCGTGGTTGATTTTTCTTATGGCAACAGAGGCAATATAATCATTGTTATTTTTACAGAGAATAATGCCTCCATCCGGAGCGGCATACATTGTTTTAAGCACCTGCAGTTCTTCTTCAAAATGCTGAAAAGACAGGTCGATATTCAGCCATGCTGCATATTCTTTAAAAAGTTTTGCAGCATTACGATAATCTTCATCGGTGCCTGCAATTATATAATCATGCATTTTTTATTTGTTTATTTGCAAGGTAAACCCCGCCGAAAATAAGTATTGCCGCTATAATTTTATACAATGCCAGCTCTTCATGCAAAAACAACATGGCTATAAGGGCTGCAAAAACCGGTTGTGTATAAATATAAAAACCTGCAATGGAGGCTCCCAATATTTTTATACCGTACAAATTAAATAAATAAGCCAAAAAAGTGCCGCATATAACTACAAGACCCATGCTGGTAAAATCAATGGCTGTATATTTATTCCAGGGTATTTGCGTAAACTCTATCCAACCAAAAGGAAGAACCAAAACCAATCCTATTGTAAAAATCCATCTTAAAATAATTATTGGATTATACTTAACCATTAACGGCTTTACTATAATAAAATAAATGGTATAGGACACCGCATTGATAATTATAAACAAATCACCCAGCAGTACATTTTCGCTATTCCCCGAACTTTCTTTTGCTAAAACTAAAACCAATGCCCCCGAAATACCCAATGCCAGGCCGGCAACTTTTAAAAGTCCCAACTTTTCTTTTAATACCCAGGCTGCAATAAAAACAATTAAAATGGGTGTTATGAGTAATAATAAAGCTGCGTGAATGGGGTATGTTAGCGAAAGGCCTTTTAAAAAAAACAATTGGTTAATGGCAATTCCCACAGCGGCACAAAGGAAGAGGCGTTTTCTGTCGGATTTATCAATGCTGATATTTACCGGTTTAATTAAGTACAAAATCCAAAACAATAAAACTGTTACACCAACACGTACTACATTTATACCAAATGGTTTTGCCAGTTCTGAATTGGTAAGATGTTTTACTGCAGTAAGATTTATAGCAAAAAAAATGTTTGTAAAAACTAATGCTATATGTGCCAGGCTTCTCTTATTCAAATATTTTTTTTTATGCAGCAAGGGCTGCTGTAAGCAAAAATAAGTGATACCTGTTGGATTTTATTGTTAGTCTCCCGATAACTATCGGGAGTATTTACCAAAAGCATTCGCACAAAGGCTTTGCATGAATTTCAGCTAACACACATTGTTCTAAAAATGAAATTTAGTTTGGTATAAATAAAAAAAGCTATTGCGCTTTTACACACAATAGCTTTATACTTACTAACCCCCGTCCGTACCGGCACGGGCGGGCAATAATTAATCATATTTATCAGCCGTTATGACGACTGTGCCTCTTTAATTTTTTCCCTGATCTTAGCTTCTATTTCATTTGCCATTTCGGGGTTATCAATCATTAGCTGCTTTACCGATTCACGGCCCTGGCCCAGTTTATCGTTATTATAGCTAAACCAGCTTCCACTTTTTTGAATGATGCCCAGCTCTACTCCCATATCAATAATTTCGCCTGCTTTAGATATTCCCTCTCCATAAATAATATCAAACTCTGCCTGGCGGAAAGGTGGAGCCACTTTATTTTTAACCACTTTTACTTTTACATGGTTTCCTATTGCCGTATCTCCGTCTTTAATCTGCGCCAAACGGCGAATATCCAAACGAACTGAAGCATAAAATTTTAATGCATTGCCACCGGTTGTTGTTTCGGGATTGCCGAACATAACACCAATTTTTTCACGCAGCTGGTTAATAAAAATGCAGCAACTGTTTGTTTTATGAATAGTGGCTGTAAGCTTTCGCAAAGCCTGGCTCATAAGCCTGGCCTGTAATCCCATTTTACTGTCGCCCATTTCTCCTTCCAGCTCACTTTTGGGTACCAGTGCGGCTACCGAATCAATAACCACTACATCCAGGGCTCCTGAAAGAATCAGTCGGTCTGCAATTTCCAAAGCCTGCTCACCATAATCGGGCTGAGAGATGAGTAAATTATCAATATCAACACCTAATTTTTTTGCATACTCACTGTCAAATGCATGCTCGGCATCAATAAAAGCGCACATACCGCCCTTTTTTTGTGCCTCGGCTATTACATGAATGGCCAGGGTTGTTTTACCCGAACTTTCGGGACCATAAATTTCCACTACCCTTCCTTTAGGTAATCCGCCAATTCCCAAAGCCATATCAAGGCCGATTGAACCGGTGGAAATAACTTCCTGTTCAACAATTCCTTTATCGCTCATCATCATTACCGATCCTTTGCCAAAATCTTTATCGATTTTGTCCATGGTTAATTTTAGCGCCTTAAACTTTTCTGTTTTTTCTAAATTTTCTGTTTTGCTCATTGTCTGAAATTTTTAGTGATGTATCTGGTTTTGCGTTGTAAATGTAATTTCAGTGCCAAAGATAATAGTTTAATTTTATTAACACTAATTATTTTAGTATTTTTTTGATAATTTTATTAGTTGCCTTTGTTTGCTTAAAATAAGACCCATCCCGAGGAATCAGGACGGGGATTTGTTCAAGCATGAGAAAAATCCACAAAGGAAAAATCCCTTTGTTCTCAAAAAGGTTCGGCTTTAAAAACGGGCCCGATAATTTTGTGTGATCTGCAGAAAGGCTTGCGTTTGAAATAATAAACAAAGAGAACACAGTTTTGTGAAAAAAACAATACCACAAAGTGGTAATAAAAAGGCTGTTTTTTTATGATATACATTTCCTGTTTTAATCTTTGAGGCACCTTAGTAATGTTTTGCAATTACTTTCATTAGTTTTCTTTGTTTCTCTGTCATTTTCATCAAAATATTTATTTTTCTTTTTGATTCTGGTAGGATGACAGATAATTGATACATGTTTTG
>JANOVD010000211.1:0-7853 GCA_031417255.1 Chitinophagaceae bacterium | reverse complement strand
TACTTTAACCAACAAATTATTAGAGACCACTGTTGGCCGTGTGATATTTAATCAGCACGTTCCAAAAACGGTGGGTTATATAAATGCTTTATTAACCAAAAAGGCATTGCGTGAAATCATCGGTGATATTATCAAATGGACAAGTGTTCCCATCACCGCTAAATTTCTGGATGATATTAAAACACTGGGATACCGTATGGCATTCCGCGGTGGATTATCGTTCAACATTAACGATCTTATCATTCCGGAAATTAAACAGTTGCTGGTTGATAATGCACAAACAGAAGTTGATGAAGTTTGGGATAACTACAACATGGGATTGATCACCAATAACGAGCGTTACAACCAGATCATTGATATCTGGAGCCGTGTGGATACCAAAGTAACAGAAACATTGATACAGGAACTGGCAGCCAATAAGCAAGGGTTTAATTCTGTTTATATGATGCTTGACAGCGGTGCCCGTGGTAGCAAGCAGCAGATCAAGCAGCTTGCCGGTTTAAGAGGTTTGATGGCCAAGCCACGTAAATCAGGTTCATCGGGCAGTGAAATTATTGAGAACCCGATCCTCGCCAACTTTAAAGATGGCTTAAGTGTATTGGAGTACTTTATCTCTACGCATGGTGCCCGTAAAGGTTTGGCCGATACGGCTCTTAAGACAGCAGATGCCGGTTACTTAACACGCCGTTTGGTTGACGTTAGCCAGGATGTTGTTATTAATGAAGAAGATTGCGGAACACTGCGTGGTATTGCAACATCTGCATTAAAAGATAATGAAGATATTATTGAACAATTGAGCGACAGGATTGAAGGACGTACTTCTCTGCACGATGTTTTTCATCCCGCTACTGAAGAGTTATTGATCAGTGGAGGTGAAGAAATAAGTGCAGAAATGGCGAAACTGATTGATGAAAGCGGCATTGAAACCGTTGAGATACGTTCGGTATTAACCTGCGAAAGCAAGCGTGGCGTTTGTGTAAAATGTTATGGTAAGAACCTGGCTTCGGGCATGCTGGCACAACGTGGCGATGCAGTTGGTATTATTGCAGCACAGTCAATTGGTGAGCCGGGTACACAGTTAACTTTACGTACTTTCCACGTGGGTGGTGTAGCGGGTTCTGCTTCGGTAGAATCTACTTTGCCGGCTAAGTTTGACGGAACAATACAATTTGATGGTTTACGTACCGTACATACTGAAGATAACAATGGTAAAAAAATAAATGTGGTTATTGGCCGTACCGGTGAGATCAGGAATATTGATGTGAAGAGCGACCGGTTACTGAATACATCTCATATTCCTTATGGTGCTGTGCTGAATGTAAAAGACGGACAGAAAGTTACCAAGGGCGATATCATTTGTACCTGGGATCCGTTTAACAATGTAATTGTTGCTGAAGTACATGGTAAAATACATTTTGAAAGTTTGATAGAAGGTATTACTTACCGTGATGAAGCGGATGAGCAAACCGGCCACCGTGAAAAAGTGGTTATTGAAACAAAAGATAAAACCAAATTACCGGTTATTATTGTAGAAGGTAAGGATAAGAAATCGTATAACTTACCGGTGGGATCACATATTGTGGTGGAAGAAGGTACAGATGTAAGAAGCGGCCAGGTGTTGGTTAAAATACCAAGGGTATTAAGCAAGCTGAAAGATATTACCGGTGGTTTACCACGTGTTACTGAATTGTTTGAGGCACGTAACCCAAGTAATCCTGCGGTTGTTTGCGAAATTGATGGTGTGGTTGCTTTTGGCGCTATCAAGCGTGGTAACAGAGAGATCATTGTAGAAGCAAAAGATGGAGTGGTTAAAAAATATCTTGTACCATTGAGTCGCCAGATTCTTGTTCAGGATGGTGACTTTGTAAAAGCCGGCGCCGCATTAAGTGACGGACAAACTGCGCCAATTGATATCTTAGCCATTAAAGGACCATTTGCTGTTCAGGAATATGTGGTGAATGAAATTCAGGAAGTTTACCGTTTACAGGGTGTGAAGATCAATGATAAACACGTGGAAGTTATTGTTCGCCAGATGATGCGTAAGATAAGGATTGAAGATGCCGGCGATACTAAATTCCTTGAAGGAGATACAGAAGACCGTTTAGACTTTAACATGGAGAACGATTTTATCTATGATAAGAAAGTTGTAACAGAAGCCGGTGAGAGTACTAAATTAAAATCAGGCCAGATAGTTACCCTTCGTGAAATACGTGAAGAAAATTCTGTATTGAGAAGAGCAGATAAAAAACTGGCTGAGTTCCGTGATGCATCACCTGCAACTTCATCACCGTTGTTGCTGGGTATTACCAAAGCATCGTTGGGTACACATAGCTGGATCTCTGCTGCATCGTTCCAGGAAACAACCAAAGTATTGAGCAGTGCTGCCATTCAGGGAAAAACAGATGAGATGCTTGGATTGAAAGAGAACGTTATTACAGGTCATCATATCCCCGCCGGAACAGGTTTACGTGAGTTTGAAAACATGATTGTGGGAAGCAAGGAAGAGTATGAACTGTTGATGACTACGAAGGAAGCGATGAGTTTTGATGAGGAAGAGTAAAAAACCCCCTCCGCCCCCTGAAGGGGGAACCGGGCAAGAGTATAATTTTTTAATGCAGATATTAAGGAGTAAGATTTTCTTACTCCTTTTTTATGCCGTTTTTTGCAGCATTTGCTGCAGCCTTGTTCTTGATCGGTAGAATTGTGATTTGCAGTTGCCTTCGCTGCATCCAAGCATCTCGGCAATTTCACGGTGGTTGTAGCCCTCAATCACATACAATGTAAAAATTTTGCGGTATCCCGGAGGAAGTTTGGTGATCATACCTACGATATCTTTTTCTGCCAGTTTATCCAGTATGTTAGAAGTATTATCTTCATACGAATAATCTATTGTGGTTTGAAAAGAAATTTTCCTGTTTTTAGTGATGTGTGTTATTGCTGTACGGGTAATAATCTTCCGTATCCAGCCTTCAAATGAACCCTCCCCCCGGTATTTATCAATATTCCTGAAAACTTTTATAAAACCCTGCTGTAAAATATCTTCAGCATCTGCTGCATTTTTAGCGTATCGTAAACACACAGCATACATTTTTTCTGCATACTGATTGTACAATATTTTTTGTAATCTTTGATTGCCACGCCCAGATTCTAAAATTAAATGCGACAGGGGGAATGTAATATGTTTAGTGTCTGGAATCATTTTGTTAGTTAACCGCAGGTTGCGTTGGTAAAGTGATATTGGTAAAATTATCAGCATTGCCCGTATAATAATTATTTAATGCCGGTTATTTCGGTTAATGTGTGAATGATGTAAAATTTTGAAAGAAATATGTAAATCTGAGTTGTACCTGAGCCTTCAATTTTTTTATTGCACTTTAATTTCTTTATCAGTAACCGGTGTTGAAAATACAGAGCCGATACTTTTCATTAAGCCCGATACCGGGCCTTCCATCTTATTGGTAGTATCATCCAGTGTATCATTCTGCAGCAGCTTACCCATGTGTAAAGCAGCAGGCAAATACAATAAAATGGTATTGATCTGGTTGCTGAAAAAAAGTTTCACTTCTTTTATATCTGCGTGTTCGCTGATATTTTCTTTAACAACTTTTACAGCTTCTGCAGCTATTTCATTCACACTTAAAATGGGGTCTGCATTGGATTGCAGGGCATAAGATGATATGGTATCTACAGCTTTTTTTGTTTTATCATCAAATATTTTACTGATCCAGTTGGTGCTATTATCATTTTGTAAAAATGCAGCAGCTCCTTCATCTGACTGTACATAATTATACATAGCTGTAAGCACCGCAGGTATAGCAGCCTGGCTGAACTTATCTTCGGCAGGGGTATTTTCATATACATCCTGCGTATTGGGATCAATTTTATGTAACGGAGGATAACCCAGATTTTTTTGTACTGTTTCTAAAAGATTAATCGACATAAGAAAAGTTTTTTGGTTTTAAATGTATCTCTGATTATATAACAGATAAAATCATGCCAACAAAAACTGAATTAAAACTGCTTCATTAAATATTGTTGTTTCTTTTGGCATGAATTTGGAACATAATTACGCAGATATTTTTCACTTTAAAACTTTTTACAATGATGACTACTTTAAGCGGCGTACTGGAAAAGTTGCGTTTGAAAAAACAGGACAATGAATTTCAGATTGCAGAAAATCAGTTCAGCGCCCCATCCGGAAAATTGTATAATGCAGAAGATCTGACCATTATTAAAACTTATCGTTTTGAAGGGGAGTCTTCTGATCCGGGCGACAGTTCTGTATTATACCTGATTGAAGCCAATGACGGTTTGACCGGATACAGTATTGATGCCTATGGTGCTTACAGCAATCATGATGGCGATGGCTATGATGAATTTATCAGGAAAATTAATGTAAGCGAAAGAGACGAACAGGAAATATTTGTATAGTCCATCATTTAGAAAAGCTGTCAGGGTGAGGCACTCATAAAAAAATTAAGCTCTTTACAAATGACAAAAGAAAAATATTTTCTCAGCTTCGCTGCGAAAAAGGTTTGCCACGAAGGCACAGAGGCACGAAGTAGAAAAATGCGTAGCATTTTCCTTTGTGACTCTGTGTCTTCGTGGCTAAATTCAATTTTTGTAAAAAATTGTTCAAAAGTCTTTTTAATTGAAACGAAGGTTATTTAATAATCTTATTTTCATAAAAGCACACTGCGTGGCAAATAACTGGTAAGTGATAATATCCTTCAGGCTTTTGTACGGAAGATATTCCTGCAACACATCATCATACAATTTTCCAAAGTAAGTTTCGCAGTTGTTGCAGAGCGCTGCTATTTCGCTGCCTTTAGCAAAACCGGCCTGCTCATGAATATTTAATTCAATCCTGTCCCACAACTGATCTGAACACTCCGGCGGAATAATAATATTTAAATGTTGTAACTGGATACTGATCTCTTTGGCATATTGCTTACTCTCAACCGCCAAAGCAAGCAGGGCGGTTTTCAGGCTGGCGCAATCAATTTCTTCAGCAATGCCATCAAACCCTTTGGTGATCTGGCGCAGAAAAGATACCAGGCTTTGCAGCTTGCTTTCAAGTGTATTGTTTATTGTATCTATCATCCGGCTTAATTTATCAGCAGGCTAAAAAAATCAGTTATAGGTTTTGCCGGTATATTCCTTAATGGTATTTAAAACTGTTTTTATACCATTAACCTGTTGTTGTAATATTGTTCTTACTTCATCATTATCCTGTATCTGGTCAATGGCCTGGGTATAATTACGCAGTGCTGTTTCTTCGGCTTTTATGCAGCCCTGTATAATGGTATCTTTTTTTCCGAATTTAAAACTTGTCTTCAGGTCCATCCAGGTGCGGTGCAATAAACTTAAAGTAAACTGGTCGATGGGCGAACTGTTGCCCAGCCTGTTAACCAGCTTCCTGAGCTCATTGCTGTATCTTCCCCGCTGGTAACCAAAGCGCTCCATCAGCAATGATAATACTTCATCTTTTATTTTTTCTGATGCATTTAAATATCCTTTTTTCGCATCCTCCAAAACTGCAATGAGCCGGTAAATGGGGAGACTGGTTTGTTTTTTTGCCTGTATCATAATAAATAGTTTTTAGTTGAAGCTGATAAAGGGGGTCAATTTTTATGCCATTGTACTCAACACATGATTTGTGCCGGTTAAACAGGTTGTATACTTAACATTTATTTAATTTGCCTTTACATATTTGTATGTAGCAGCGGTAAAATGAAAGCTGTACTGCCATAAAACCATTGGTAAATTATCGCTGTTTTTTGTTAATAGGTAATTTACCGGTGCTTTTTTACGATAACCTGTGAATCTTACAATTTTTTAAATAAATCATGTAAATAATGATGAGGCAAAACTGCTAATTGAGAAAACATGCAGCAATGTAAGCGTAACAAAAATTTGTGTAAAATGAAATACGATGTTGGTAAACTGTATGAATTTATTTTACTAATTGTAAGCCATACCAACCAATCAGTGTAAATACAATGCAACGGGTAATAACACCAATGCAGCACCAGGTAACCAGTTTTTTAATATCTGCATTTAAACCAACACCAACTGCAATACTTATGGGGGCGCCTACCGAAACAGTTCCCAGAAAACCAAGGCCAATGATGCCGTATTTGTTCCACAGACGAAGTACCATGGGATGTTTTTGTTGTGCATCAGTTTTAGTGGGTTTCTTTTTATGAAAGATGGCCCTGATCTTATCGCCGAGGAAAGCCGCAACAAATACACCGGCTATACCACCCGTAAGGCTTGCAAAAAAAATGACCCATGGCGATAAACCAAATGCAAAGCCTGCGGGAATAGCTGCATATATTTCGAAAGTGGCAAGGCCGGCTACTGTGAGTATTTTTAGAAACATAATATTATTTAGTATAAACAGATTTAAAGTGTTGGCGAAAATAACTGATTACCGGGAAACTGTGTCTGTTTTAACTTATTGTTCGACAATGAATGTTGGTTTACTTTATAACTGAACAGCTCATGCTCATTCCCTTTAACTAAAAATGTATATCAGTAAACAAAAAGGGATGCCGTTCGCATGCGTTAACCCTTTCCTAAAAAATTCTGAAAATTATTGTGCTGTAGCCGTTTGTGAGTATATTGCCGCTAAATAAAAGTGAATGATGAAAAATTTATCCTTAGTATTAAATGTTGTGCTGGTACTGGCAGTGGGCTACCTGTATTATTACGATTTTTCGGGTAAAAAGGCTAAAGCTGTGGCAGCAAACCCAGGCAGCAATTATATGGCAATGGATAGTAACGGGTACAGGCCGCCATTGGCTTATGTGGAGCTGGACTCGCTAAACGAAAAAATAACTTTTATTAAGGAAAAACGCCGGGAACTGGAAGCATCAATGAAAGCCATTGAACAGGAACAGGAAGCAGGATACCGTAGCTTAGAGGCACAAAAAAATAATTTTTTAAAAAAGGGCGCCGCCATAACAGAGCAGGATGCCCAGATCTTCCAGGGTCAGCTTATTGACCAGCAACAAAAGATTGACGGCAAAAAACAGCAACAAAGCCAGGACCTGAATGAAAAAAGTTTCAACATTATGGAGAATATTCAGAAAAAGCTGAAGGATTTTTTAACAGAATATAATAAGGATAAAAAATACATGTACATCTTTACTACAGGCACCGGTTTGGATTATATGGTGTTTAAAGATAGCAGCCTGAATATTACCAATGATGTAATTAAAGGGATGAATGAAAAAATGAAGACAGCTGCGAAACAATAAATTCCCACAATTTCTATATCTTGTTGCTACTTAAACAGGATTAACTATGCCAGAACAAACTGCTTCATTTAAACCAACACTTGGTTTGTTTGATTCTACCATGATCGTTGCCGGCTCCATGATTGGGTCCGGTATTTTTATTGTTAGTGCCGATATTACCCGTAACGTGGGCAGCGCAGGCTGGCTTATAGCTGTGTGGGTGATCACCGGTTTTATGACCTTAACTGCCGCATTAAGTTATGGTGAATTGAGCGCCATGTTTCCCAAAGCAGGCGGACAATATGTGTACTTAAAAGAGGCTTTCAACCCATTAGCAGGTTTTTTGTATGGCTGGAGTTTTTTTGCGGTGATACAAACAGCAACCATTGCAGCAGTGGGCGTGGCATTCAGTAAATTCCTGGCTTACATTGTACCCGGGCTGGGCCCCGAAAATATTTTGGCCGATCTTGGTTTTATAACAATCAATGCCGGGCAACTGGTTTCCATTGCTCTTATCACTTTTCTTACTTACATTAATACCAAAGGTATAGAGGGTGGAAAAATGATACAGACAACTTTTACTGTTGTAAAATTACTTTCCTTATTTGG
>JANOVD010000210.1:0-2630 GCA_031417255.1 Chitinophagaceae bacterium | reverse complement strand
AATTTTGATTAACCAGCCTGATGAGATCATATTGTTTTTTGGGTGAATTAGGATTGATGACTATCGTATTATCATCTAACCTCACTTCATCAGGGCAACCAATCTGGTTAATGAAAGCATTTGCTGCTTCCACACCAATGGCATCTCCCATCATTTCATGAAAACCAATGGCGCCGGACCAAAAGAATCCATAAACACCATCACTGTGTTTAAGATCAACAAATCCGTTTCTATATATTCCGCCCTGTGCAAATGCAAGTATTCCTTTTTCTGTTAAGGCAGTTTCCGGCACGGGTTGATTATTATTTTTTACATCAAGTTCTTTTTTACAGGAAAGCACCGTGCTGATAAGCATTGCTGCAAAAAGAAAGGTTTTAATATTTTTCATTTTTAATAATTTTATAAGTTAAAAGCCAATGTTTAATCCTAACTGGTATGTTTTTAAGTTTGGAACAGTATTATGATCAACGCCCCTGTCGAATGCAGAGTTTGAAGTGCCGGAACTAACTTCCGGATCAAAACCTGTGTACTTGGTAACTGTAATAAGGTTACGGCCTGTTAATACTAATTGCAACCTGTTGAACCCTTTTATTTTTATAAATTTGGCAACATCAAATGCCAGCGCCACGTTGCGGAGCCTTAAAAAAGAAGCATCTTCATAAAAATAATTCCTGGTACCGTTTGCCTGTACGGCTGCATATACGCCACGATAAAAAGAAGCGTAGGCTTCAGTTACTCCGTCAATAGTAATGGGTTTGGCATAATCACTGTGAATCCCATCCCTGTACATCCATTGCCTGGTTTGATTGTAGATATGGCTTTTATAAATCCAGTCCCACTGAAAGCTTAATTGTACAAAATCTTTATAGGATATTTCATTGATGAACGACATGTTGAATTTAGGGTTAGGGTCACCCAGGTTAACTTTTTCAGGTGTAACAAATGGAATTTTGGTTACCTTATCAACCACCCATCCATTGCTGGCAACTGTATAGTTTGCATGAGAAGCTACCGGAATATAAAGCACTCCGCTGGCATTGGTTTCATTCAGGCTTTTGATCATTCTGTTACCATAAAGCTGGCCCACTTTCTCACCTGCTTTCAAAACATAGTTACTGCTTCCAGCATTTGATAATACAATAATTTCAGCGCCACCTTTTACAGATGTAATCATGGAGCTTTGTTTGCTGAAGTTTGTTGTGAAATTCCAATCTATTTTCCTGCCTTTAAAGATGGCTGCGTTTAAAGAGGCCTGCAGTCCATTTGATTTTAAGCCAAAGGCATTATCCCTAACCCTTCCGATACCACTGCTTGGTGCAGCATCAACATCATAAATGGCATTATCGGTACTTCGGTCCCAATAGGTTAATGATATGTTGAAGTTAGTGAACCAATTTCCTTTAAACCCTCTTATGGAAATATCTGTTCCAATTTCAAGCTCTTTAGAAATCTCCACATTTAAATCCGGATTGGGATAATTGATATTTGACCTGAAGGCTGCTGTTGATCCGATAATTTGTGAAGCAATGGTAGGAATACGGTCAAAAGCCCTGGGCTGAATACCTGCTTCACCATAAGCTGCTCTTAATTTAAACTCTGAAACTATCGCATTTAAACGGCTGTTTTTCCAGAAATTAAGTTGAGAAAGACGAACGAAAGCATCGCCTCTTGGGAAGGTAGCAGGTTTTGAACCTTTTCCAAAAGCAGACGAATAGTCACTTCTAAAACCTCCTGATACACCTGCCCAATCTCCAATTTCAAAACGCTGGTTAACTAAAAAACCATACGTTACAAATGGCTCTCTGTAATCGGACTGGATACGATGAGTACCCATTTGATTTGCTGGATAGGGCGAATAGAACGGTGCATCAATTCCCCAGCTTATGAGCTGTTGAAAATCATTTTTCCGGTAATCATAAGCCACCTGTGTAGTTGTTTTTAGTGGTATATTGATATTGAAATCATTCTTAAAATCAGTATTGATTGTAGCCGTACCTATTAAATTCTGAAAAAATGTTCTGTATCTGAAATTATCAATTTCGCCAGAGGTACCCACCGATGGTGTGGGCCCGTAAAATCCTGTCCACCACCGCGTTCCCCAGAATTTAGCACTGGCATTTTCATCCTGGTTTTTTACATTATACATTACATCCTGTGTCTGGTAATTCATCCCATACTTTAAATCCAGTTCCAAAAACCTGATTGGTTTATAATTTAAATTGAAGTTCTGAACAACATCAATTTTATTATCCAGGTTATCGGAGTATTGGGTTCTGTAATTTGGATTATATCCGTTTACTCCGGTGGCATCGCCAAAATAATAACCATAATTGCCATCGGGCATTTTATGGGTATAATCAGCAAACGGCCTTGAGTTATTTAATGCAAACATGATACCCCTTCCGGTAGCATCATTTAACGTGTTTTTAGTATAAATTAATTGGGTTGTTGTTCTGAATTTTAAATTTTTGGCCAGCGTTATTCCAATATTTGATGTTAAGTTAGAACGGGAAAATTTTCCATTGTTTTTAAAGGTACTTTGCTGCCTGTTATCTGATACCGAGAAGTTAAAGTCGAGCTGCTCCCTTGCGCCGGAAACAGATATTGCGTTATTAAACATGTTAGCCGGA
>JANOVD010000209.1:0-4018 GCA_031417255.1 Chitinophagaceae bacterium | reverse complement strand
TTGCAGGGAATACACATGTCGTTTTCGGGTACCATTTCAAAATAAACCAGCTCGGCTTTTATTGATTTAATGGTTTTAGGCGGCGTAGTTGTTATAGTTATGGGCTGGGTAAATGTAATGCTGTTGTTACTGATATTTATTGTGTTGGGAGGATTTGCTTTTAATGTAAAATTCTTTTCGTCGCAGGCATCGCATCTGCAATGCAGCGTATCACTTTTTACTTCTGTTTCTTTATTATCCGGATCGGCAACATCTTCAGCATCTACCAAAAACTTAAGGAAGTTTATGGCGGGATTACATTCAATGGTTGCTGTAAAAACCTTAAAGCCGTTTCCTGCAATTGTTTGTGGTATTACGGGGCTGGTAGGAGAAAGATTAATAGAAGCCCCAACACCATTTACTTTATATTTTATTGCAACTATATTTACAGGCGTGGCCAGGTTGTTTCTTACTTTAATATAAATTGACTGAACTCCTTTTTCGCAACAACCAACTTTTAAACTGTCAATCTGTATGTCAATATTATTTTGAATTTTAAAATTCCAGGCTTCGCTTTTACCTTCGTTTTTTGAACAAAAAGGTTTTCCTTCACGGTTCAATGCCTGCACTTCCCAAATATAATCGCACAGATAAGGGGGTCTGCAAGGGCCAGTATAAATACCAGAAATAGTTGCTTCGGTTATATCAGCTACATCTTTGGTTGCAATGGGGTTGTTGGTACGCATGGCCTGTGTACTATTTTGCCCCTGCATCAATTGCCAAACTTTTAAACGGTAAGTAACTGGTTCCTGTGGCTTGGGCACAACCGGGGTCCACCTGAATAAAACCGGTGCCGACATATCCTTTGCTGTAAATTTCTTTCCATCATCGGGTGCTGCCAATTTTGGAGGAGAACATTCTGTTGTTGCATTATCTTCTACTTTAAACGTAGATGCTTCGCTTTTGCCTTCATTGCTGCAAATTGGTTTTCCTTCCCTGTTCAGTGCCTGCACTTCCCAGATATAATCGCATAGGTAAGGAGGCCTGCATGGGCCGGTATATATTCCGCTTACAGTGGCTTCGGTTATATCGGCTACATCTTTTGTAACAATTGGTTTATTGGTTCTCATGGCCTGTGTACTATTTTGGCCCTGCATCAGTTGCCATACTTTTAAGCGGTAGGTTACAGGTTCCTGTGGCTTGGGTACAACCGGGGTCCACCTGAATAAAACCGGTGCCGACATATCTTTTGCTGCAAATGATTTTCCTTCTGCCGGCGCATTTAATTTTGGAGGTGAGCATTCTGTTCCTTTTGTATCTGCAACCTTAAATGTATAAGGTTCGCTTTTACCTTCGTTTCTTCCCATTGGTTTTCCTTCCCTATTAACAGCCTGTACCTGCCAGATATAATCGCAGAGGTAAGGTGGTCTGCAGGGGCCTGTATAAATTCCGTTTACAACAGCCTGTGTAATATTATCTACATCCTTGGTAACAATGGGTTGGTTTGTTCGCATGGCTGTAGTTCCATTTTGCCCCTGCATAAGTTGCCAAACTTTTAAACGGTAAGTAACCGGTTCTCTTGGTTTAGGCACAAGAGGTGTCCACCTGAAAGTTACAGGCCTGTTTAATTCTGCTTCAGTATATATTTTTCCGTTTTCGGGATTTATTAAAGTTGGCGGTGCATAATCTGTTTCTTTGGGCGTTTCTACTGTAAACTCTTTACAGGCTTCATTACTTATGGCCACCCGGTCAACATTAAAAAACTGTACACATATAGTATAGCTGCCGTCTTTTAAATCATGACATCCCTGTAAAGAACCGGTTAATTCATTTGCAGAAAAAGTCCGGGTGGTAAATTCATCTACCTGTAAACCGCCTGCCGAATTATTACTACAAATGGTAGCTCCGCCGCCCTTGATCTGTACCATCAGCCTGATGCCTTTTACCCGTACAGTTGGCGGCAATTGTGCAACCAGTAATAAAGACCCCGGCACATTATTCCAGTTATCTATTACAGCTGGCAATTGATTTTTTACAGTAAAGCTTACAATTTTTATTTGTTGAAGCTGGCTATATGCAGATGCTCCGCCAAGCATCAGCATCAGTAAAAGCAGTTTTATTTTTTTCATAAACAAAATTTTTGATGTGGCTTTTGTAAAAGCCTTTTATTACGGATACAAAAATGAAAAGAAGAAGCAATGATTTTTACAAAACTGTAGGAGTGATGGAGATGATTGTATAAGTGCAGCCTCCTCTATCTCCTCCAAAGGAGGAGGAAATCCGGAAGACCGAAGTGAAGATTATGTATTGCTAAAGAAAATTGATACGTGTGTCATTAATGAACAAGGCTTGATTTATTGTACTGCCAAATTCGAGTTCCTTCTCTTTTGGAGAGGGGTTGGGGTGAGGCCGGGGGTGGAGGAAGTCCTTTACGCTTTCCTTTTTATCCATTTTTCAAACCTGGATAAAAACTCTTCTTTTCTTCTTGATGCAACGGGTAATTCCTTCCCGTTTTCCAAAATCACATCGCCGCCACTGCCTTTAATGTATTCTTTAATGAAGGAAAGATTGATGATATATTTATCATGAATGCGTGTGAAATTAATTTCGGGTAATAGTTTTTCATACTCGCCCAACTGGCGGCTTACCATAATTTTTTTATCGTTGCTCAAATAAAAGTTGGTGTAGTTGCCGCTGCTTTCGCAATATAAAATTTCGGCCAGTTTTACAAAAATTAAACCATTGCTGGTTGATAAAGGGATTTTATCAGGCGCAGCCTGTTTGGTATTTTGTTCTAAAAGAGAAAACAGATTTTTGTTGATACTTTTTTCTTCTATGCGCTTTGTTGCTGTATTAACAGCTGCAACCAGTTTTTCAACCTTAATGGGTTTGGTAATGTAACCGGTGGCATGATGCTCAAATGCTTCAACGGCATAATGACTGTAAGCAGTTACAAAAATGGTCTCAAAATTTACAGGCTCCAGTTTTTTCAGCAAATCAAATCCGTTCAGGTGTGGCATTTCCACATCTAAAAAAACAAGCTGTGGCTGCAGTTCGTCTATCAGCAGCAAACCGTTTTTTGCTTCGGTATCGGTTGCCAAAATTTTAATTGCCGGACAATGCATTTCCAGCATGTTTTGCAACAGCTTTATGTTTTTTGCTTCGTCATCTATAATAATACAGTTGATCATCATTTAAAGTCTAGAGGAATTTTTACAGTTATTGTAGTTCCCGTTGCGTTACCATGCTCATCTTTTTTATCTGTCACTTCCTGGCGAATATTATATAGCTCGGCTCTTCGTTTCGATATATTCATGCCCTTGCTTTGGTATTCAATATGCATTTTACTTTTAAGTGCAGCGGCTTTCTCTCTGCCAATACCATTGTCATCTATTTCACAAACTAAGAAATTATCCTGTGTAAATACGTTTATATTTATTTGTCCTTTTTTATTTTCCAAAAAACGCATACCGTGCCTGATGGCATTTTCTACATAGGGCTGCAGCAGCATGGCAGGCACAAAACATTTTTCTTTATCTACATCGTCACTTACTGCAATTTTATAGTCAAATTTTTCTTCAAACCTCAGTTTTTCCAGTTGCAGATAATTATCCAGGTAATTTATTTCGTTTTGTAAAGAAATAATAGAAGCATCAGAATTGTCAATAGTACTCCGCATCAGGTCCGAAAACTTATCCAGGTATTTATCGGCCTGTTTAAAATCTTTATCAAAAATAAATCCTTTAATAGAGTTAAGGCAGTTAAAAACAAAATGCGGGTTAATCTGTGCCTTCAGCGCCTGCATTTCCAGCTCGGTTAATTTTTTTTCGGTAATCACTTTTTCCACTTCTGCTTTACGTTTTTGGCGGTTGCGGGTTTCTAAACTAAAAAAGCTGATGATAAATAATGCCAGGACAATAACTGTCCAGAAAATTCCATTTTTCCAGAATGGTGTTTTAACATAAACCGAAATGGTTTCGGATTGTGATGATGCAGTTCCATCACGTTTTAGCCCCCTGATCTGAATGGCATATTTACC
>JANOVD010000208.1:0-2512 GCA_031417255.1 Chitinophagaceae bacterium | reverse complement strand
TTAGATGGGAAATTGATCTTGTTTTCATTCCTTATCACTTTATCCAGCTTCAAGGTATAGGAACAGTTATCCTGCCAGGAAATTTTAAAACGCACCACTGCTTTTAAAGCTTCGCTGGTTTCGGTTTGATACATGCTTGTTCTGTCGGCAATGGTAACCACGCCAGCCCGGGTATCTGCAATGCGAAATTTGCCTTCACGGAATTTGGTGCAATCGGGGCTTTGGCTGAAAGCAGTTAAGCCGGAGGCAAGAAACAATGAAAGGAGGGTTGTCTTATTCAATATTCAAATTTAATTTCTGAATCTTTTGTCAGGATGTTTATACCACAATGTAATGAATAAATAATTATTGTATCCCAATTCATGGTTTGATGTATTACCTATTTTTTGGCTTCGGGATTACATTATTGAAATTTCTCAAACTTTCTATAAAAGATTTATCATTGCGAGAAAACATTACAACGGTGGCGAAAAGTAAAAAACCATTCTTGTCAATGTATCTTGAAAAAATTGTTTTTTTAACTTGTTCTTCTAACGAACAAAGCCCTATTTTCATTCGCTTTTCTTCAATTTTTGATTTGATGCCTGGGAACGTTGATATAAATAAACTGTCATTGATTTCCTTTACTAATGATTCTGCTCCAAATCCGGGAGTACGTTGGAATTCAAATTCAACCCATGAAGCATAAAGTTCGGGCTTAATGTAGCCTGATTCTAAAGCATTTCTGAGAATAGGAGTAAGGTCATATTTAAGATTCTGATAATGATGTCTTACGAGAATATTAAAAATCGGGTAACATGAAAGCTTTGAATCTTCTACCCTGACTCCAATAACCCCTTCATGCAGGTATTGAAAAATTGAGAAATATTTTTTAAGGTTTAATGTTATTGAATCATCATTCTTTTGCAGACTATCTATCAAAGGCTTATTTGATAAATTATTCTGCCGTTTACGAAAAAAATATTGATCTGCTTCATTCATTTCGAAAATATCCTTGATTATGTTAGAATCAATATATTTTCTTCTGTTAGAAATAAATTTTGGATATTGTTTTCTTATTCTTTTTTGCTCAAGATTTCTAAAGTCATGAAAAACCGGGTTTTTATAAAACATTGTGGTGTCACAACCTCTTTCAATTAGAAATTTTATTGCATCATATGCAATTCCATACTTTTTTTCCAAAACAGCGCAAATAGAATAATTATACATATCCTGGGATAAAGGCACAGCCAAATTTTTAAAAGCACTGTCATAAAATGAAATGGCATTTGTATAATTAGAATCTACAATTTGAAGTTCTGCTTTATTAGTATATGCAAAATACTTTGCAGCATCATACTTTTTTGTATCTGACTGCGCTATAATGAGATTAGAGAAAAATGATGAGATAATTACAAAAGAAAGACCCTTTAAAAATTTCATAAGCACACAGAATTAAATAATTTGATTTCTCAACAAATCCTCAAACTCATCCCTTCTTCGTATCAATTTTGCTTTGCCATCTTTTACCAGCACTTCGGCTGGTTTAAGGCGTGAGTTAAAGTTGCTGCTCATTTCAAAACCATAAGCACCGGCATTATAAAAAACAAGATAGTCGCCTTCCCGTATCTCGTTTATCTTCCGGTCAAAAGCAAATGTGTCGGTTTCGCAGATGTTGCCAACAACGTTGTATATTCTTTCGGCGCCGGTTGGGTTGGTAATATTTTCAATGTGATGATAGGCATCGTACATCATCGGCCTTATTAAATGATTGAAGCCGCTGTTTACACCGGCAAACAATGCTGCAGGCGTTTGTTTAATAACATTGGTTTTGGTTATAAAATATCCTGCCTGGCTTACCATGTATTTGCCTGGCTCAAACCAAAGCTCCAGGTCTTTTACTTTGGGATTTTCAAACTGTGCAAATGCCTGCGCAATTTTTTGTCCAAGCAGATCAACATCAGTTTCATTATCGCCGGGTTGATAGGGAACTTTAAATCCGCTGCCCATATCAATGTATTTTAAATTGGTAAAGTGCTCAATTGTATTCAGCATCACATCCAACCCCAATAAAAAAACATTGATGTCTTTTATTTCGCTGCCCGTGTGCATGTGTATGCCTTCTACATTTAATTTGGTTGTTTTAACCACCCTTTCAATATGCCGCATCTGGTGAATGGAAATGCCAAACTTGCTATCTACATGCCCGGTTGAAATTTTAAAATTGCCGCCGGCCATAATGTGTGGATTCAGCCTGATGCAGACGGGGTAGGAGTTTCCGTATTTAGCGCCAAACTGTTCCAATATGGAGATGTTATCAATATTGATATTTACACCCAACTCTTTTGCCTGAACAATTTCATCAAAATCAACACAGTTTGGGGTGTACAGAATATTTTTTGGTTCAAAGCCTGCCATTAAACCAAGCTTAACTTCATAAATACTTACACAATCAAGCGCAGCGCCTAAACTGTTGATGTATTTCAACACATTTACATTGGTAAGCGATTTACAGGCGTAAAAAAAACGGGCA
>JANOVD010000207.1:0-2287 GCA_031417255.1 Chitinophagaceae bacterium | reverse complement strand
TTATTCAGCGCCATGCACAGGCCGTTTCTTTATTTTGTGAGATTGAGGTAATTCATGTTGTTAAGGATGCAGATGGTATTGTAACAGATGATGTGAAGGAACTTGTAAATACAAATAACCGGTTAACTGAGAGAATTATTTATTATAAGCCGGTAAAAACATCCATAAAACTTTTCGACAGGTTTTTATCGAGCTTAAAATTTAAAAAAACATCAAGAAATGCGCTGAAGCATTTTTTGTTGAAGAACGGTAAGCCCACATTTGTTCATCTGCATATTGCTATAAAAGGCGGTTTAATTGCACTTTGGTTAAAACGAAAATTTAAAATACCATACCTGCTTACCGAGCATTGGGGAGGGTATTTGAATGAGGCGAAACCAAATATTAAAGACTATAATTTTATTTACAGGTATTACTGGAATAAAATAATTACACAGGCAACAGCCTGCACATTTGTATCTGCAACCTTCCAAAAACAGATGACTGATAAATACAAAATAGAAAACAGTTTTGTAATACCCAATGTAGTTAATACAGATATTTTTTACCCGGTACAAAAACTACCATCTGATAAAATCCGCTTCATTCATATATCAACAATGATCTACCAAAAAAATACTGAAGCTATTTTGGAAGCTCTGTGGTTGATAAAAAATGAATTTCCATTTGAGATGTATTTGTATGGCCCCTTTAATCCATCGCTTGAATCGTTGATCATCAAATTGGGACTTCAAAACCATGTTTTTGTAAAAGGAGAAGCTCCACAGGAGATTTTATCAAAAGAGATACAGCAATCAGATGCACTGATATTATATTCCCGGTTCGAAACCTTTGGTTGTGTACTGATAGAAGCCAATGCCTGCGGTGTTCCGGTAATTGTAAGCGATCTGGAAGTTTTTCTTGAAATAATAGAAGAAGGCGTGAACGGGATCTTTACAGAAGGCGAAAACCCGGCAGCATTGGCAGAAAAAATACAACAGTTTATTTTACAAAAAGATAACTTTGATAAAATTGCAATTGCTGCAACTGCTGCAGAAAAATATAATTATAAAAAAGTGGGACAAGAATTTATTGATTTGTATAATAAAGTTGAGATCAATTTGCAATAGTTTGTTTTTTGTTTACAGGTAACATGCACAACAATCCTGCAATTGGCCCAATAGCTAAAATAATAAACAGATACCGCTGATCAAAATACACCGATAAATAATTAAGCAATTCTATACTTGCAATGGTGATGGAAAATCCGATGCAGGTTACTATGGTTATGGCCGTTCCTTTAATTTGTATAATGGCATTTTGCGCTACCAATGATGAGAATAATGGAGAATCTGCAATAACAACCAATCCCCAAAAAATTAAAAACAAAACAAAAGGTATAACCGGCAGATAAAAAGCCAATGGTGAAAGCAGGCAACAACATCCTGATAAAAACAGGGAAACAAACGCTGTTTTTTTTGCCCCGAATTTTTGTGAGAGATAACCACTTGCCACACAAGCCAGTCCACCGGCTGCAATCACATAAAATGATAGCAAAGAAATATTCAGATCCGCATCCCGGTGTATATTATTGTAAGTCATTAACAGAACAGGCACAAAGGCCCAAAAGGCATATAGCTCCCACATATGCCCAAAATAACCAAAGGCAGCCGATCGAAATGCCTTGTTTTTAAAGATACTGAACACATCCCTGTATTTTATAGATTGTATTTTAGTTTGATAAGGCCCCCCTGGTACAAGCAATAACATTAAAATACCACCGGTAATTGACAAGCCTGATGTAAAATACAAAACTGTTTTCCACGGCAGAACAGCTGTAAAATTTTTTATTAGGTGAGGCAAAGCAGTACCTATTACTAATGCGCCTACTAAAAATCCTAAAGCCTTGCCCAATCCTTTTTCAAAATAATCTGCAGCAATTTTCATCCCAACGGGGTAGATGCCTGCTAAAAAAAAGCCGGTTAAAAAACGCATCAACAGTAAATTCATTATTCCCGAACCTATAAATGCAATGCTTAAATTTGCAATAGCCGCACACAAAGCGCTGCAAAAAAATACTTTTGATGGAGGAAACCGATCGGCAATCAGTAAAGAAGCATAAAATAAAGTGCCTGCTATAAAACCAATCTGCACGGCAGATGCCATATTACCCAATGCCTGCTGTGAAATATTTAAACGAGAAACCAGGTTGGGTAAAACCGCATTGCCTGCAAACCACACTGATGTAGAAAAAAATTGTGCAATCACTATTACCGGTAAAATATGGCTGCTGTTTGTGGTCATGATT
>JANOVD010000206.1:0-12686 GCA_031417255.1 Chitinophagaceae bacterium | reverse complement strand
CCCCAATTATCCTGCACGGTAGAACCAGCAGGCTCTCCATACACATGAACCAACAGCGGGTATTTTTTTTGTGGATCAAAATTAATGGGCTTTATCATCCACGCATCAAGCACTACATCCCCAATATCTACTTTAAAAAATTCTTTGTTACGCAAACCCAATTCTGCAATCCTGCTTTTTAAAACAGCATTGTCTTCCAGTAATTTTATTTCTTTATGCGTGGTGAGATTGATGAGTGATATACGGGGTGGAGTTGTGGCGTTTACAAAATTGTGTATGGCATATTTTGCATCGGCAGAGATCTGGTAAGAATGCTGCCCGGCCATATCAGCAGGCGATACTCTTTCTGCTTCCCCGCTTCCATCCAGCCTGCTGCGATAAAGATAACGTTGTGTAAAATTATCCGGCGAAGCAATATAATAAACAAAGCCACCAACAGGATCAATACAATTAATATTCACTACATCAAAATTTCCTTTGGTAATGAGTTTCATTTCTTTTCCATCACGGGAAACTTTATACAAATGCATCCAACCATCTTTTTCGCTGGTCCAGGTAAATGATTTTGTATTATCCAGCCATACAATGTTATCATGTATATCTAAAAAAGCTTCGTCTTTATCGGTTAAGATATTTTTAAGCGCCATGGTTTTAGTATTACCGACCCACACCGTATTTGTATTTTGTAAACGGTTCAGCTGCTGTATCATCACTTCATCAGAACCGGGTATATATTCCATCCTTGCTAAATAATTATTGCGGGGATCGCCGGGTACAGCAAACCATTTTGTTTTTCCGCCTGCGGCAGAAATAATACCAACTTTTACTGCAGAATTAGTTGTGCCCACTTTTGGATAAGGCAAAGGAATTGGTTTTGAATAATTGGAATCAACATTGTTGATCATGTAAAAAGTTCCCACACCTTTTGTGTCCGATTGCCAGTATGCAATATTTTTTCCGTCGGGACTCCAGCGAAAACCATCCAGGCAATCCAGCTCTTCTTCATACACCCAATCAAATGTTCCGTTAATAATATTGGAGCCTCCATCTTTCGTTAATTTAGTAATTATACCGGTTGCAATATCTTCTGCATAAATATTCAATTTGCTTACATAAGCTACTCTTCCGCCATCGGGCGAAAATTTAGCAAACATGAGTGTGGCTTCTTCAAGCCCTTTGCCCAGTTGTTTCAGCTTGCCATTAGCAAGATTCAGTACCCAATAATCGCCTCTTGAATTTTGCCGCCACACTTTACGGGTATTGGTAAAAACCAACAGCTTGCTGTTATCATCACTCCATATATAGTTGGCAATGGATAATGGTTTGGTTGTTTCTGCAGGTATCAGTTGTTTGGCATTTACCAAAACTTTTCTTGATCCGCTTTCTGCATCATACACAACAATATCATTTCCTTTTGCTTCTGCATTATTCTCAAGCGTAGAGTAACCTTTGTTATCCTTCATCCACCTTACCGGACCAAAACCTTTAGCACGGTATATACCGTTGGTATAAATATCTTCGAGGGTTAATTTTTTTGATTGAGCAAAGCTGTTGCTGAAACAAAAAATGCTGATTATAAAAATGAGGCCGAATGAAAGTTTACGATTCATGATGTTGATTTTATTTTTAGAAAAAGTAGATATCAGGATTACTATATTTTTAATTTTTTTGAACCACATAGGTACATAGTAACATAGTATTTCACATAGGATCCTATGTGGTTCTTTCTATTGTGTACTATGTTGCTATGTGGTTCCATTTTAAGGGTTACTTAATCTGACAATTACTAAAAAAATGTAGTTATAATTATTTAATTTATTAGATAAACAGCACTTTTCACTGTTTTAAATTCAATTTTATTATCAGGTAACTTTTTAAAAGCAACCGGCTTGCCATTGCTGCTGATCTTCATGCCCGGTTTAAATTCAATTTTACAAACTTCACCCGCCTTTGATAATATTTTCAATTGGGTTACCATTTTATTTTTCCAGGCAAAATCCAGTTCAAAACCGCCTCTTGCAACCAAACCTTTAAATTCACCTTCACTCCATTCATCTGGCAATGCCGGTAATAATTTTATAAACCCATCATGCGATTGCATCAGCATTTCGGTAACGGCAGCGGTTACGCCAAAAGATCCGTCAACCTGTAATGACCTGCCACATAGCGCAAAAAAAGAAGCGGTGCATTGTTCTTTCAAATACCCTTTGTAAATTTTATTGGCCCGGTTGCCATCATTTAGCCTTGCCCACAGCGCCATCTTCCATGCTCTTGACCAGCCGGTAGAAGCATCTCCTCTTTCGTTCAAAACTTTTTTATAAGATTCAATCAATGCCGGTGTTCTTTTTTCGTACAACACTTTGCCCGGGTATAAGCCGTACATGTGCGAATAATGGCGATGATTTTTTTCCAACGATTTCCAGTCATCGGCCCATTCCTGTAAGGAGCCGTCTTTACCAATTTGTGGCGGTACTAATTTTTCTCTTGCTAATTTAACCTGTTGAACCAATGCATCATCTTTTCCTAAAACTTTTGCAGCTTCAATATAATAACCAAACAGGTCGTACAGGATCTGCATATCAATTGAAGAGCCTGCACAAATAGAGGTCCCTTCTCTGAAACCTGCAGTTACTTCATCAAAGTAAGGTTTGTTGCCACCGCCATCCGGGAAATTTTCCGGCGAAGTGGAAGGATTGGTGACTAACCATTTTCCATTGGGATGTGGTACTAAAAAATCAATAAAGAACTGAACAGAACCTTCTATCAACGGGTACGTTTCTTTTAAAAAATCTTTATCCATCGTGTATTGATAATGCTCCCATATATGTGTGCATAGCCAGGCGCCGCCTACGGTAAAAGTTCCCCAGGTTGGGCCGTCCATGGGCGCTGCAACCCGCCATATATCTGTATTCTGATGAAACACCCATCCACGTGCGCCATAATGTTCACGGGCAACCTGCGTGCCCTGGTCTGTTAATTCTTTTATCATTCTTACCAGAGGTTCGGCACATTCCGAAAGGTTACCGCTTTCTACCGGCCAGTAATTCATTTCGGTATTTATGTTGGTAGTGTATTTCGAATCCCAGGATGGATTCATATTGTCGTTCCAGATGCCCTGCAGGTTGGCGGGCTCGGTGCCGGGCCTTGATGAACCAATCATGAGGTACCTTCCAAACTGATAACTCAATGCAGCCATGGAAGGATCGGGTTCTGTTTGAATTTTTTTAACCCGTTCCGTTGTTGGTAAAAAAGAATTGGGCGTATTGGATAACTGAAGCGATACCCGGGTAAAATATTTTTTATGATCTGCAACTGCAGCAGTAAAAATGGTATTGTAATTTTTATTTTCAATGGCTTTGAAATAATTGTTTACTCTTTGATGTTGATCGGCACTCACATCTTTGTAATTCACAAAATTGGTAGCTGCCGCAAAATAGAGTGTTACCGAATTTGCATTTTCTATAATCAGGTTCACATCATCTGTTTTCATCGTGCCACCATCCGGTATCGCTTTTAATCTGGCTTCGTATCTCATCTTTCCTTCCACACCCATATAGTCGGCCGATTTACCAGTGAGGATCAACCCATCATTACCATATGGATCCATCCTGAAATAATCAGTGGCATAATTAGAGTGTACCTGGTTTCTTTCTCCCCGCAGGTTGGCCGTAAAAGAAATGCTGCCGGGTTTATCGGCCGTAATGCGAACAACAATCATCTGGTCAATAGCTGATGCAAATACCTCCCTTTGATAAGAGATTCCATCAGCTGTATAAGAAACACCCGAAATTCCATTCTCCAGGTCGAGCCATCTTTTATAATCAGTAACACTATCCTGGTTTTTGAAAAACAAATGGAGGTTGGCCAGGCATTGGTATTTCATTTGTTCAACCGGGTAGCCCATTGTATTTCTGCCAAATAAATTGTGAGCTGCTAAATATTTTTCTTCAAAAACCAGCTTTTGTATTTCGGGTAACACTTTGTAACCGCCTTTTACCACTGTTGAATAAGGCCCCCCTGACCAGTACGTTTCTTCATTCAGCTGAATTCGCTCTTCGCCGTTTTTACCAAACACCATGGCACCCAGGCGGCCGTTGCCAACCGGCAGGGCATCATCCCATTTTTTTGCGGGAGATGTATGCCATAATAAAGTGGCCGGGTTAAAGCTTTGGGAATTAATCATGCCCGGTATGTCTTTTTGTTGTGCAAAAAGAATTTGTGTGGTTAATAATGCAAATGCCAGGGAAAAAATTTTATAAATTTTCATCATTCAATGTAATAAAAGTGTAGAAATATAAAAAGCAGTATGTTATTCAGTAATCGTTCTGATGTTTAAAGGTAGCGGGTTTTGTTATTAACTTTCTGTAAAAATTTAGCGGCAATAAAAAACCCGGAGTTGAAGAACCGGGTTTAAATCTATTTAATCAGCAATTAAAACTCTGCACTCTTCGGATACCTTGGAAAAGGAATTACATCCCTGATATTTCCCATGCCGGTTACAAATTGTACCAAACGCTCAAAGCCAAGCCCGAAGCCAGCATGCGGGCATGCGCCAAATTTTCTTGTATCTAAATACCACCATAATTCTTCGGCAGGGATATTCATTTCTTTCATACGCTCAGTAAGTTTATCCATACGCTCTTCACGCTGACTGCCGCCAACAATTTCGCCAATGCCCGGTGCTAAAATATCCATGGCTGCTACGGTTTTTCCATCATCGTTCTGGCGCATGTAAAAACTTTTTATCTCTTTGGGATAATCAGTAAGTATCACCGGTTTTTTAAAATGCTTTTCAACTAAGTAACGCTCATGTTCGCTTTGCAGATCGGTTCCCCAGCTTTCAATCAAATACTGAAATTTCTTTTTCTTATTGTGATTGCTTTCTCTTAATATTTCTATGGCTTCAGTGTATGTGAGTCTTTCAAAATCATTATCAACCACAAAAGTTAATTTTTCCAACAGGCCCATTTCACTTCTTTCAATTTGTGGTTTTTGTTTTTCTTCTTCTTCCAAACGCTGTGCTAAAAAATCCAAATCGTCTTTATTATTATCCATGGCATATTTTATCACATACTTGATAAACTCTTCGGCAAGGTTGGCGTTGTCTTCCAAATCATTAAAAGCAACTTCGGGTTCAATCATCCAAAACTCGGCAAGATGCCTGGTGGTGTTACTGTTCTCGGCACGAAATGTGGGACCGAAAGTATAGATATCACTGAAGGCCATGGCCGCAAGTTCACCTTCCAGTTGTCCGCTTACGGTAAGGTTGGTGCTGCGGCCAAAAAAATCTTCCTTAAAATTTATAGAGCCGTCTTCATTTTTTGCAGCCGTTCCGTCTAATGGTAATGTGGTTACCTTAAACATTTCTCCGGCACCCTCGGCATCGCTTGCGGTAATGATGGGTGTATGTAAATAAATAAATCCCTTATCATTAAAAAATTTATGAATGGCAAATGCCAATGCATGCCGAATACGAAAAACAGAACCAAATGTATTGGTCCTGAAACGCATGTGTGCATTTTCCCGTAGAAACTCAAGACTGTGTTTTTTGGGTTGCATTGGAAATTTTTCTGCATCACTTTCGCCAAGTATTTCTATTGTTGTTGCTTTCAATTCTACTTTTTGTCCTTTGCCTAAAGAGGGAATTACTTCGCCGGTTGCTTTTATACAGGCACCGGTGGTGATGCGTTTTAAAATGGCATCATCAAACTGGCCAAGCGTGGCTACTATCTGTACATTATTATTGGTACTGCCATCGTTAAGGGCAATAAACTGGTTATTGCGAAAGGTACGTACCCATCCCATTACGGTTGCTTCGTAGTTGGCATTATCGCTTGCCAACAGGTCTTTTATCCTGGTTCTTTTGTTGAACATATTTATTATTTGTGGATTGCAAAGATAAGTATAGAACGCTGATGACGCTGATTGAACGGATATTCGCAGATTTTCATCCCCGCCTGAACGAACGGGCAGGCGTTTTAATCCACTCAACCCGTGTTATCGTGTTCCACCCATCAAAAAAATTCCTTTTTTTTAAAAAAACACCGTATTATTGCATTGAATCAGGCTGAGAAGAGACTTTCAAGTAAACAATTCATTAGCGATTCAGTTTCCGTCAATATAAATTCTCTCCCGATTGCTATCGGGAACAATTTCACACTTAAGACCGGATTTTTGAAGAAAATCATTTTTCATTTTTTATGTACGACATTTCACAACTGAACGACCTGCTCGTTCCTGAGTTGCTTGATATTGCAGAGCAATATGACATCTCCAATGCAAAAAAACTTGTTAAACAGGATCTGATTGATAAGATCCTGGAAAACCAATCTATTATGAACACAGATAAAAAGAAAGACGGCGAAAAGCCAAAACGCAAACGGATAATTAAATCTGCCGAAACAGGAGCTCCCGAGCCTGTTGCTGCTGCAAAGCCTAAAAAACCTGAAGTTGAAAAGAAGCTGATTAAAAAGCCGGTGGAAATTGAGGACGAAGAAGAAATGGATGTACAACCCATCACCGACCAGGAAAGCACCATACCGGCAGCCATTGCACAAATGCTGGCCGAAGAAGACAGCCAGGAGCAGGAACCCGAAACTGATATGAATGATGATGAGGAATCGGCACAGGCACCGGCAAAACAATACAACCAAACAAGGCAACAACCTGCATTTAATATTGAATTTGATGGTGTGATACTTGGAGAAGGCGTTTTGGAAATGATGGCCGATGGTTATGGTTTTTTAAGAAGCAGCGATTACAATTATTTATCATCGCCCGATGATATATATGTATCGCCTAGCCAGATCAAATTATTTGGATTAAAAACCGGCGATACGGTTTATGGAAGTGTGCGCCCGCCAAAAGAAGGTGAAAAATATTTTGCTTTATTAAAAGTAGAAACCATCAATGGTAAATCGCCCGAAGAAGTAAGAGACCGTGTGCCATTTGATTATTTAACACCGCTGTTCCCTTTCGAAAAATTAAATCTTTGTACAAAGGCCGATAATTACAGCACTAGAATAATGGACCTGTTTACACCCATTGGTAAGGGGCAACGTGGATTGATTGTTGCCCAGCCAAAAACGGGTAAGACCATGTTGTTGAAAGAACTGGCCAATGCCATTGCCGAAAATCATCCGGATTGTTACCTGATGATTGTGCTGGTGGATGAAAGACCGGAAGAGGTTACTGATATGGAACGCAGCGTGAAGGCAGAAGTTATTGCATCAACATTTGATGAGCCTGCCGAAAAGCATGTTCGTGTAAGTACTATGGCTTTGCAAAAAGCAAAGCGTTTGGTGGAGTGTGGCCACGATGTGGTGATACTGCTTGATTCAATTACCCGTTTGGCAAGAGCACATAATACAGTTGCCCCATCGAGCGGCAAAGTATTAAGTGGTGGTGTGGAAGCGAATGCTATGCAAAAACCAAAACAGTTTTTTGGTGCAGCACGTAAAATTGAAAATGGCGGATCATTAACCATCATTGCTACTGCACTGGTTGATACCGGCAGTAAAATGGATGAGGTTATTTTTGAAGAATTTAAAGGAACCGGTAATATGGAACTGCAACTGGAGCGTAAATTATCTAACCGCAGGATTTATCCTGCCATTGATATTGTTGCATCATCTACCAGGCGTGATGACCTGTTGCTGGATAAAGATACATTCCAGCGCATGTGGGTTTTGCGCAAGCACATGGCCGATATGAATCCGGAAGAAGCCATCAATACGCTGTTGAAAAATATGAAGGGAACAAAAGATAATGCGGAGTTTTTGACGAGTATGAATGGGTAGATAAAAGCGAATTTTTGACTAAGAGGCCAAAGGAGGAAAAGAACTAAAGGGGGAAGAAATTGACTAAGAGGCCAAAGGAGAAAAAGAGCTGAAAGAAAAAGGAAAAAAATAAAAAAGTATTTAAAGGAGAAAAAAGAGTTTGTATTTACTCTTTTTTCTCCTTTTCTCTTTTGTCCTCTTAGCTAAAGAATAAAATATAATCATCGCTTTTATTCTCTTTATTAATTTGATTTAACTTAGCATAGTGGCAATACAAAAAATAAACATAGAAGAATTTTTAAAACTTGCAAAACAATATCCTGTTCTGGATGTTCGCAGCCCGGGTGAATATACCCATGCACATATACCAACAGCATATAGTTTACCATTGTTTAGCGATGAAGAAAGAAAAGTAGTTGGTACGACATACAAACAACAAAGCCGTGCAGCAGCTATAAAAATCGGGCTTGATTATTTTGGAGTGAAGATGAAATCAATGGTTGAACAGGCGGAAGAAATAATTGGCAATTGGCAATTGGCAATAAACAATAAGCAATTTAAAACAGGCAATGAAAACACACAAAACAATGGAGAACCATTGCCAATTGCCAATTGCCTATTGCTACACTGCTGGCGTGGTGGCATGCGTAGTGCAGCCGTAGCCTGGCTTTTAGATATGTATGGTTTTAAAGTTTATTTATTAAGCGGTGGTTATAAAGCTTACCGAAAATGGGTGCTGGCGCAATTTGAAAAAGATTACAACTTTAATATTATTGGTGGTTATACCGGCAGCGGAAAAACTTTGTTGCTGCACGAATTGCAAAAGCAGGGCAATACAATAATTGACCTGGAGGGATTGGCAAATCACAAAGGATCGGCTTTTGGTGCACTGGAAAATATACCTCAGCCTGGGCAGGAGATGTTTGAGAATACCCTTGCGCAAGCCCTTGCTCAGTTGGCAGTTGGCAGTGGACAGTTGGCAAGTAGAAGCGAACAGTTCGCATTAAATGAGAACTGCTCACTGCCAACTGCCAACTGCATTTGGATGGAAGACGAAAGTCAACGCATCGGCAACCTGCAAATACCTATGCCGCTTTGGTACACCATGCGTAAGTCGCCGGTTTTTTTTATAGATATTCCGTTTGAAGCAAGACTGGAATATATTACCGAAGAATATGGAAAACAAAAAAAAGAAACTTTGCAGGAAGCAATTCTTCGTATTCAAAAACGCCTGGGCGGACTGGAAACAAAAAATGCCCTCAGGTTTTTAGAAGAGAATAATTACCGGGAATGTTTCCGCATTTTACTCAGCTATTACGATAAATGGTATCATAAAGGCTTGTATAACCGTGAAAATATTTCGAACCTGTTAAATAAAATACCTTGTACCGGCGTTGATAGAAAAACCAATACCCAAAAAATATTATCATGCAATATTGTAAGTGCTTTCTAGCCAGCTGTTTTATTCTGCTTTTTTCTGCAACAACTTTCTCTCAGTCTTCGCCAGATATGACAGGATTATGGACAGGCCTGATGTTTAATGACACCACAGAACTGAATTACCGCTACGAAATTGCAATCAGCGAAAAGAACGGGAAACTAACAGGTTACTCACAAATTTTTTTTATACTGGATAACAAAGAATATTACGGAATTAAAAAAATTAAAATTACAATTGAGGATAATAAAATAATTACACAGGATCTGAAACTGTTAAAAAACAACTACCCCATTAAACCTCCCAAGGGTGTTTATGTAATAAATGTTTTGAACTTTGAGTTAAAAAATGAAGTAATGGTATTAAGCGGTATGTTTGAAACCAACCGTACAAGGCAATATGCAGCGGCTACAGGTTATATCCATGTTGAAAAAAAGACTGATTTTAAACAATCTCCACTGGTTAATCAATTAAAAGAATTGGGATTGGAAAACGACCTCTCTTTTTTACCGGTTGAAAAACCCGAAGAAGTAACTGCAATTACAAAAACTGAAATTGTAAAAGAACAACCCGAAGTAAAAGCAAAGCCAGCTGAAAAAGAAAAGGTGGTTAAAGAAAAAACAGTAAAAGTTAAACCTGTTAAAACAAAAGAAGTTACCGAAACAAAAGAAGTGACTGTAAATAAAGAACCGCAAAAAATAACGGAAACAAAACCTAAACAAGCCGCCGCAGATATTAACGGCAGGATGATTGAAACCATTCAATCGGTTAATTATACATCAGACAGTTTACTGATTACTTTATACGATAACGGCGAAGTGGATGGCGATACGGTTAGTGTTTTAATGAACGGCGAAGTAATTATGCCCATGATTGGACTGAGTACCAATGCTGTACGTAAAAAAATAAGTACAGTAAACACCGGCGACAGTATTCAACTGATCATGTATGCCGAAAACCTGGGCTTGCTGCCACCCAACACCGGTTTATTGATTGTGTATGATGGAACAGTAAGACATGAAATAAGATTTAGCGGCAATTTGCAAAAAAGCGCTGCTATTGTATTCAGAAGAAAGAAGAATTAAAATGGAAAGCACAAACTGTTTGAATGGAAAATAACTCAATAAATTCTCAGGGTTCAGAAGCCCCTCCACTGGAGGTTCCCGATAGGGAAGGAACGAAGTTCGAAGGGGAGGCCAAACTTACACAGTTTTCGAAAGGGGCCGGCTGCGGCTGTAAAATTTCACCAAAAGTGCTGGATGAAATTTTAAAATCAAATATTTCAATTGAGCCGGATAGCAAGTTACTGGTTGGCAACAGCAGCAAAGATGATGCAGCAGTTTACGATCTGGGTAATGGTATGGCATTAATTTCCACTACCGATTTTTTTATGCCCATTGTTGATGATGCTTTTGATTTTGGCCGCATAGCCAGTGCCAATGCCATCAGTGATGTGTATGCCATGGGCGGAAAACCCTTAATGGCTGTGGCTATTCTGGGTTGGCCAGTTGACAAACTACCAACAGAACTTGCACAAAAAGTTTTGGATGGCAGCCGCAAAATTTGTGAAGAAGCGGGTATACCATTGGCTGGCGGGCACAGCATTGATAGTGCCGAACCCATTTTTGGTTTGGCAGTTAGCGGGCTGGTTGATATAAAAAATCTAAAAAAAAATAATACAGCGAAAGCTGGCGATCTTATTTTTTTAACAAAGCCGCTGGGGGTTGGTATTTTATCAACGGCACAAAAAAGAGGATTGATAAAAGAAGAACATGTGGCGGTAATGATAAATCAAATGGTGCAACTGAATAAAATTGGCGAAGCGCTTGGTAAAATTAACGGCGTAACTGCCATGACCGATGTTACCGGTTTTGGACTACTTGGCCATTTAATTGAAATGGCCGAAGGCAGTAATTGCAGTGCAGAAATAAATTATTCCATGCTGCCTGTTGCTGATGGTGTACAAGAATATTTAGGCCAGCGCATTGTGCCTGATGCAACCTACCGCAACTGGAACAGCTACAGTACAAAAACCGGTTTTGAAAAGGGGGTAAATGTAATGGAAGCATTTAATTTATTACCCGATCCGCAAACCAATGGCGGGTTATTGATTGCTGTTGATATTGCTGCTGCTGATGAAGTAAAAAAATTATTAAGAGAAAACGGACTGAACAATTTTGCAGAACCCATTGGAAAATTTACTGTTGCTGCCGAAAAAATTATTATTATAAAACCATAAATAACTTACAACGGGTATTTTTTATGATTGAGAGAATTGTATCTTGTAAAATAAAAATGGTATGAAAAAAATATTTCTCCTGTATGCTTTAATACTCCTGTCTGTTTTTGGTTTTGCCCAGGTTAACATTCAAAGCTTAATAAAACCAGGTACAAAACTTATTTATGCTGTTGAGGCCGGCGAACAGAAGTATGATTTTATAGTTACAGTAAAGGCCCTTGCACCGGCAGTTGTGTTTGATTGGGAAATGACTGACCGTGCAAATAACAATGGCACAATAACTCATACTGCCGCAGCGATGGTATCTGCAAATACGATGTATAATTATTTTTCGCCGGGGCCAAAAACTCTGGATGACAACACCCTTAGTGTTTGGCTGAGCAGGAATACTTTTACCGGTCTTACCAAGGGCAGCAATAATGTGATGATGAAGATGAATACCAATGAGGGGCTAAAAAAAATGGGAACAGCAGAAGGCGATGATGATAAAGAAACCGAAAGCGAATTGAAAATAATTGTTAATGGAGAAGAAGAGACCATTGAAGAAGAAATTGCACAGGAACTTAATGAAGAGGGCCATCCTGTTAAGGAAGGAGCATTCTTCAGTTTTAATAATTCTGCAAAAATGCCCATCATCCTGAGAATGAAGAATGGATTTTCTATTGTGCTGAAAGAAATAAAAACGAAATAATTCTGCAGAAGAACAAAAATCAACCAGTCAATTTATCAATGATTGACGCCAGTTTACGGTCCTTTTCGGTTACAATATCTCCAGCATCATGCGTACACAACCATATCTCTACACGGTTGTAAGTGTTTTTCCAGGTAGGATGATGATCCATTTTTTCGGCGGCCATGGCAACCCGGGTCATAAATGAAAATGCTTTTGAAAAATCAGGAAATACAAATTCCTGGTACAGCTTATTGTCAATTTCGGGCCACATAATTAATCAATTTAGTGAGGGGTTAAAAAATAAGATGTTGTTTGTTTTTTATTTTCTCATTCGTCATTTCGGTTACCAGTTGCACACCGGGTAATGTTTTAATGGATTGTATTAATATTTTCAGATCTTCTGCTGCAATCGGGTCGCCTTTTATCAGCCATAAAAAATCGAGATGTTTAAATTCTGGTAAAAGATATTCGCCGTCGAACTGGTTGTTGTATAAATAATGGCTCAGGCAGCTGGTGTCTTCATGAAAATCATAGACTGAAAAAAAATAGTTGCGCCGC
>JANOVD010000205.1:0-2224 GCA_031417255.1 Chitinophagaceae bacterium | reverse complement strand
CCTGACAACCTCGCCAATAACACGCTCCAGCTCAACACTGTCTATCAGTCCGGCAACATCGCGATGCAGACGCAGTATCACGAGTTCGCGGCATCGATCGAGGACGAGAAGACTTCGCGCGCGGCCGGCGGCAAGACCGCTTATGCGCCATGCCCGAAGGGCGACGCCTCGTGGATCAAGAACGGCGGCGAGGCCGTGAACGGCACAAATTGCGGCATCGGCGGCATCGGCATCAACGGCAATGCCTCGGAAGACCTCAAACGCGCCGCTTATATCTTCGCTATTTGGTCGGTGAGCCGCGAGAACCAGTTCAACGTTCTGAAGGGCCTTGGTGGCACACCGACCCGCAAGTCGGTGCTCGAAATGGACGAGGTGAAGAAGAACATGGTGCGTCCGTCCACCATGCCGAACGCACTGACGTTCGATGCCGTTTACAATCACGGCATCAAGAACCCGCATTTCGTGCTCGGGCCGAAGATCCCCAACGGCAACGAGTATCACTCGATTCTCGCGGCCGAAGTCCAGAAATGCCTGTCCGCCGAACAGTCGCCCGCGGACACTTGCAAGTCGATCCAGACTCAGCTCGACGAATTGAACGGCGCCGGCTGAGGCATATCGTGACTACGTCCGGCGGGCTCCTCCCTGGGCCGCCGGATGTATCCTGTGCGAATTCTTAGCGGCCACGACAAATGACGACACCTTGTCATCACAATCGGGAGTGCAGACCATGACTGGCAAGAACAGTGCTGGCATCAAACTTTTCCGTGTCCGGCAGATTCCGGACAGCGTGGAATCGCGGCCCGTTCCGATGCTGGCGACCGAACCCAATTCGATCAACGCGGCTGATTCCAAGCGCTATTACTTCCTGCTGATGCTGCCAGCCATCCTGGTGCTCGCCTTCATCTCGATCTATCCATTCTTCTGGATGATCTACATGAGCTTGCATGACGTCGATATCGGCAAGGTCGAGTGGAACAATTTCGCCAACTTCACCAAACTCACCTCAGACTCGCGCTTCCTCCAGGGCTGGTGGTTGCTGACCCAGTACAGTGTCATGTGTCTTTTCCTGCAGATTGTCATCGGCGTTTTCCTGGCGGTGTCACTCAATGGGTCGCGATTTGAAAAGATACTCGTCACCACTTTGCTGATGCCGATGATGATGGCGCCGCTCGTGGCCGGCATGGTGTGGTACTTTCTCTACAACGGCACTTTCGGATGGTACCATTGGCTGCTGCAGAGCGCCGGTATCCTGGGCCCCAAGTCCATCCTCGCCAGCTCGAGCACGGCCATGATCGGCATCGTGCTGGTCGACGTCTGGCAGTGGACACCGTTGATCACGCTTATCACGCTCGCCGGCTTGAAGCGTGTGCCACAGGACCAGCTGGAGGCCAATATGGTCGATGGCGCCTCGCCGTTCCGCAACTTTGTATCGGTGACGATGCCCAATCTCTATCCCGTCCTGTTGATCGCCATCATGTTGCGGTTCATGGACAATTTCCGCTTTATCGACTCTGTGCTGGTGCTGACCGGCGGTGGCCCCGGAAATGCCACCAAGATCCTGCCGGTCTACCTCTTCGAGGTGTCGTTCCAGTTTTTCAAGCTCGGGCGCGGTGCGGCGATTGCCCTCATCCTGCTCATCGTCACCATCATCCTCGGCAAGCTGCTGGTCCGCGTCTTCGACCGCCAGCAACCCTCAAAGGTCTAAGATCATGGCATCGCGCGATGTTGTTCAATATGAGACGCCTCTCACCAAGGCTCTCAAGTGGTTCTCGGCGGTATTCATCGGTCTCTACGTCGTGTGGACGGTCTTGCCGATCTTCGTCATGTTCATGTCCTCCTTCAAGGACCTGCTTGAAGCCTTCAAGCTTCCGGCCATTGGCGACTGGGCCGGGATGACGGTGTTCTTCGAGTTCAGCCCGACCTTCAAACACTATTACGAACTCTTCGCCAATCTCGGTTTCACCACCTATCTGTTCAATTCACTGGTGGCGGCTGGCGGTTCGGCGGTGGTGTCGGTCGTGCTCGGATCGATGTGCGCCTATTCGCTGTCGCGCATCGACTTCAGGGGCAAGAGCGATCTGTTTTTCTGGATCATCTCCACGCGCATGGCCCCTGTGGTGGCTGTGATGGTGCCGCTCTACTGGATCTTCCGCGAACTCGGTCTGGTCGGCACGTTGCCGGGACTTATTCTCGCCTACACCACCTTCAACCTCCCCTTCGCGAT
>JANOVD010000204.1:0-2552 GCA_031417255.1 Chitinophagaceae bacterium | reverse complement strand
TACTGTACCAGGGGTTGAACTGGTAAAGTTTACCGGCGCTGTTGGCGAATTGTTACAAACTGTTTGATTTGAAACAGGGTTCACACTGGTACATACCACAGGGGCATTATAAGTAACTGTATTATCGGTACTGGTGGAGGCCAGATTAGCAACAGAAGCAGCATTTATACAAACACCTGCCGGTATAGTTGCAATAACGGTTCCGCTTCCGGTCATACCAGATACGGCTATATTATATGTGGTAGGTCCTCCTGTAATATTTTGGGTTGTTGCACCGGCTGTTCCTGATAAAGTAACATCACCGTTGGCAAATCCTGTAACAGGCTCACTAAATACAGCTGTAAAATTAATTGGCGATATTCCGGTAGGATCTGGCTGGGCTGCAGCCTGATTGATAGTTACAGTAGGTCCAACAGCACCAACACAAATCGGGGCATCTATAACGAGTTGATATGATACATCTTGTCCGTTGGTTGTATTAGTAACAAAGAAATCTATAACAGCGCTTGCCGGGGCTGTAAATGACCATACGATAGGTGTACCTGCTGCTGCACTTGAACCAGGGTCGCCAAGATAATTGGTACATAAATTAGCAAGGTTTACAGGGCCATTGTATGCAGTAACAAAACTGAAATTGGTTGCTGTATTGGCAAAAGTAACTGTTACGCATTGTGGCGCAGCAACAGGGTTTGTCCATTGATGAATTCGATATCGCCATGTTCCTGCAATCTGTGCACCACAAGGGCCGGGAACTGCACAGGTAGATAGAATACCATCCCTGAATGACCTGAAGCCGGTGTTAGGATCCGCTGCAGTGATAGTACCAACAAATGTTGTACAAATGGCCTCCGTTCCGTGGATTATTGGCGTTGAAACTTTGGTAATCACACCAGCATCATTAGCAGCATTGCTGTTTAATTTAAGATTACTGCCCGATTCATATTTAGTAGTAAACGGGTTCTGAGCCATCAGTGTAGAAGCGAAAAAAAAGAGAGATAACATAACCACACAAAGAGCAAAAGTTTTTTGAAAATTACTTTTCATTTTAGCTTTTGTAAACATAAAAATTGTTAAAGGAGGGAGTTGAACTTTTTTCATAACCGATAATTTTGTTAATGGTAGATTGTTACGATCTAAATATATTCATTATTTATCAGAAAAGACAAATTTTTGTTATTTTTCTTGATATAAGCTGACTTTTACAATCAACTATCAAAATATTTTTTTATAAAAATAAAAATCGCGTAAAGCATGAGGTTTGACGGTAGACTTTACATTAGAAAATTTGACTGATTATCTTACAACTACTTCCCGGGTCTTAATATTAATTCCAATTGCTTTTCTTAATACACTATAATGAATATGAATCTTTTTTACTTTTAGATGCAACTGAAAAGGGTACTTATACTTTCTTTAAAAGTAGCATTAGTATCCGGGATTAACCGTATTTACAGGCGCAGAAAATTTTCCGTAAATTTGCACAGAATACTAATTTGGGGCTGACCGGTTTTGACAGCATAGTTCTTTGTAAGTGTAAGCATGTAGTGCGTTGCGTAATTAGCACTTTAATCAGAATGCGAAAATTTTAAATGGCAATACTCAGTATGCCATGGCTGCTTAATCTATTAGATTAGCACCCATTAGGGCCGTTGAACAGGTTGTTCTGTTACCAAGTTCCTCCGCCGACTCAAAAATAAAACAGGATGCTGTAACGGAATGATGTGACCGTTGCTTAAGTCCCGATAGCTATCGGGATCATCTAAGGATCCGGTTGGTTTGTTATGCCCCTGCCGTTTCCCTACAATCAATGCATAAATAAACATGTAGAAAGCTTACGGCGAATATGTTTGGACCAGGGTTCGATTCCCTGCAGCTCCACCATAGAGGACAAAGTCAACCCATTTTGATTTTGTCCTTTTTTATTTGTTCCAAAACCATTGACTGCATTCAATATCAGCGCAAGCTCTGGATGATAGGTTGGTGTTCGATATTCTTCTCCTTCAAAAATCAATTTTTCAGCGTACATCGAACACAGGATTTGATTTTTGAGGTGTGGATTGCCTGAAACATATACCCTGTCTACATTCTGTAATAGATTAAATCCAAAATTCAGATACTGCTTATAATCAGATGCTTTAGGAGATGCAGCTTTCATTTCGTCTTCAGATTCTTTAATAAACGATTCATATTTGTTTTTGATGGAACGGTATTCAGAAATATCTAATTGCCCATCCAGCATCAACTTTTCTGCATTATGAATACGATCCTGATTCTTTTTTATTTCAATATTCACCTTCTGTTTATCTTCTGATGTTTCTTTGTTGCCTTTCTTTAATTCCTTTTCAAGAATGAGTTGGTATAGTTTAAGTGCCTCTTTCTTCGTTGAAATCTTTTGTAATTGTACAACAGCTTTTTCATTAGCTAAATCTGCCCTGAATCTTTCTTTACAACCGGGCTGATTGCTATGGAAAATCCAAATCTTTTTTCACCTTTTTTTTTATGTTTATTAACAGGCATGTTTGTAATTACTAACAAATGGTGTCTGGTTATTG
>JANOVD010000203.1:0-7688 GCA_031417255.1 Chitinophagaceae bacterium | reverse complement strand
ACAGCTACTGTTACCAGAACCGGTACAGCAGGCGGAACCTATTCAGCAGCTCCGGCCGGCTTAACATTAAATGCGGCTAATGGCGATGTAACTTTAGGAACCAGCACCCCTGGAACTTATACAGTTACTTATACCATTGCAGCAAGCGGTGGTTGTCCTGTAGTAACAGCTACAACAAGCATAACAATCACTGCATTACCTGCAGCAACGATCAGTTATGCAGGCAGTCCATATTGCAGCAATGCAGGAACAGCTACTGTTACCAGAACCGGTACAGCGGGAGGTACTTACAGTTCAACAGCCGGCTTAACAATCAATGCAGCTAACGGTGACGTAACTTTAGGAACCAGCACCCCTGGAACTTATACAGTTACTTATACCATTGCAGCCAGTGGAGGTTGCCCTGTAGTAACAGCAACAACATCAATAACTATTACTGCACTTCCGGCAGCAACCATCAATTATGCAGGCAGTCCATATTGCAGCAATGCAGGCACAGCCACAGTTACCAGAACCGGTACAGCGGGAGGAACTTATTCAGCAGCACCAGCGGGTTTAACTATTAATGCGGCTAACGGCGATGTAACTTTAGGAACCAGCACACCCGGAACTTATACAGTTACTTATACCATTGCAGCCAGTGGAGGTTGCCCTGTAGTAACAGCTACCACGGGTATAACAATCACTGCATTACCTGCGGCAAGCATCAGTTATGCAGGCAGTCCTTATTGCACAACCAGTGGTACTGCTACGGTTACCCGTACCGGAACAGCAGGCGGTACTTATTCAGCAGCACCTGCGGGCTTGACCCTTAATGCAGCAAACGGAGATGTAACTTTAGCTACCAGTACACCTGGAACTTACACAGTTACTTATACCATTGCTGCAAGTGGCGGTTGCCCTGTTGTAACAGCAACAACATCAATAACAGTAACAGCAGCCAATGTAGCAACAATCAGTTATGCAGGTACACCTTATTGCACAACAGTAACAAGTGCACCTGTAACAAGAACCGGCACAGCCGGCGGAACCTATACAGCCGCACCGGCAGGCCTCACCATTGATCCATCAACCGGAACAGTAAACCCAAGCACCAGCACCCCCGGTACTTACACTGTTACTTATACAATGGCAGCAGGCGGAGGTTGCCCGGCAGCAACTGCTACTACCACCATTACCATTACGGCTGCTCCTAACATGATCATCTTCTATGCAGGAACACCTTATTGTTCCAATGGAGGAACTGCAACGGTGACAAGATTTGGAACAGCGGGCGGAACCTATTCAGCCGCACCGGCAGGCCTGAGTATTAATGCGGCAACAGGTGCCGTAACACTGGGTACCAGCACACCGGGTACTTATACAGTTACTTACTCAGTAACAGTACCAGGTTGCGGAATAACAAACACTACTACCACCATTACGGTAACAGCTGCACCAAATGCTACGATCGCTTATGCAGGCTCTCCATATTGCTCTAATGCAGGTACAGCGAGTGTTACCCTAACCGGTACACCAGCGGGAGGAATATACAGTTCTACTGCAGGATTATCGCTGAATGCAGCAACCGGAGCAGTAAACCTGGCAGCCAGTACAGCCGGTACATACACAGTAACATATACTGTAGCTGCAAGTGGCGGTTGTGCAACGTATACCACCACAACTACCATCACCATTACCACGCTTCCGGCGGCAACGATCAGTTATGCAGGCAGTCCTTATTGCAGTAATGCAGGTACAGCCACTGTTACCAGAACCGGCACAGCGGGTGGAACTTATACAGCCGCACCAGCAGGCTTAAGCATCAATGCAGCAACAGGAGATGTGAACCTTGCAGCCAGTACAGCCGGTACTTACACGGTTACTTATACCATAGCAGCAGGTGGCGGATGCCCTGCAGTTACAGCAACTGCCAGCATTACCATTACAGCAGTTCCGGCAGCAACGATCAGTTATGCAGGTAATCCTTTCTGCCAGCCGGGAGGTATAGCCACTGTTACCAGAACGGGTACAGCAGGCGGAACTTACAGTGCAGCACCGGCCGGTTTAAGTATCAATGCAGCAACTGGCGATATTAATGTTACAACCAGTACACCCGGTACCTATACAGTTACTTATGCTTTAGCAGCCGGTGGCGGATGCCCTGTTGTAAATGCAACAACATCTGTTACTATAAATTCTCCGTCTGTTGCACCTACGGCAGCCAATGCTACTGTTCCTGCTCTTTGCGGTCCGAGTACAGTAACCTTAAGTGTAGTTGGCGGAAGCTTAGGCTCAGGATCAACCTGGAGATGGTATAGCGGAAGCTGCGGAGGCACTTTGGTTGGAACAGGAGCAACACTGAATGTTACTGTGAGTACCACTACCACTTACTTTGTAAGGGCAGAGGGGCCTTGTAACACTACCACCTGTGCAAGTGTAACAGTAGCAGTAAATGTACAGCCAACAATATCCATTGCGGCTTCACCACGTACAACCCTTAAACCGGGCCAGACAACAACACTGACAGCAACCGTTACACCGGCAACCGGCAATACCTTCATTTGGTACAGAAACGGGGTAGTAGTTCCGGGAGCTACAGGAGCGACACTTTTAGTTACTGTGGATGGATTAGGAACCTACACAGCGAGGGTAACTACAGCAGCAGGTTGTACGGCATTATCCAATGCGGTAACTATATCAGCAGAGATATCAAATCAAGTGTTTGTTTATCCTAGTCCAAATACCGGCAGGTTCCAGGTAAGGGTTTACAACGCTCCGGGTCAGCAATTAACAGTAAATATCTATAATAATATTGGTCAACTAGTGTACACTAGAATTGCAATAACAAGCCAGCCATATTCAAGAATTGACGTAGACCTGAGAAATGTGCCAGCAGGAATCTATCTTGTTACTGTAGTTAGCGACAATATATTAATTGGCAAACAGCGGGTGGTAATTAATGGCCATTAATAAAGATCAATAAATTAAATTAACAAAGCCGCCCTGGATTTACCGGGGCGGTTTTGTTTATGATGCAGGGGATTTATTTAATTTTTATACTAATACCATCTTTATTTCATAAGTAGTCCGACCTGTCCCGATTTTTCGGGAAGGACTGCGTTGAAATATTAGATGGTCCCGATAGCTATCGGGATGCCGACAGAAAAACTGTTGGACTATTTATAATGTATAGTCGGTATAAACTGATTTTAACTCCCAAAGTGAAAATGACTTTTAGAGGGACGACTAAATAACAGGTGATATGTTATACCAAAATGACATTACCATTTTTTGCGTTTCTAAGAAAAAAAAATTAAATTACAATAAACTCTTCAGGATGAATTTTTATCTGCTCACATAAAACCGGCTCTAATGAGAAAATTACTACTCTTAACAATTACGGTTTTTTTTCTTTTTTCATTTTTAACAACAAATGGCCAGAATCCTGCTGTAAGCATTAACCAGTCGGCAGCTCAGCCCGATCCTACAAACCTGTCGCCCATTAATTTCACGGTGCTGTTTGATCAGCCTGTTATAGGTTTTACTACAGGAGATGTGACCATATCAGGCACAGCAGGCGGTCTTGGAGCTGTAGTTACAGGTGGTCCAATGCTCTTTAATGTATCAGCATTCGGTATGATATCCTGCGGAACAGTAATAGCTAATATTCCCGCAGGTGTATGTACCAATACTCTTACGCAGCCTAACCTGGCATCTACCAGTATTGATAATACGGTTACTTTTGGAGGTTTACCAGCTATTGTTAATGTTACTCCAGTTACAAGTTGTGGTGGAGTTGCAGGTTCCGGGCCTTGTAATCCACTGACAGCAGGCGGTAACGCAGATATTTATATTTGGACACCTTTGGCAGGTTTATATACTGACTGTGCACACACTATACCTTATACAGGTACTAATACAACTACTGTTTATGCTGCACCAACTGTTCATACTGTATATACCGTTACCGGAACTATTATAGCCAGCGGTTGCATCAATTTTGCAACTGCCACGGTAAATTATACACCACCTGCACCTGTTATAATGCCATCATCTGTTAATATGTGCCTGGGTGACCCGCCGGTAAAGCTAAAAGTTACACCTAGTGGAATACCTGCAGGCCCTGCCGTATGGTCTCCAATAGCCGGGCTATTTTTAGATCCGGCAGCCACTATACCATATAGCGGAACACCAACAGATTCAGTGTGGGTAAGGCCTACACCAGCCGGTGTTTATACTTACCAGGTAACTGCTTCTGGTTTACCCGGCCCACCGGTTTGGGTTAGAAACCCAGACTCTATCTCCATTCCTGTAGGTGGCGCAGCATCACTTTACCCATCTACTGTAAGTATTTACAGCTTGCCGGTAACAGGTGCCAGGATAAGATCTGTAGTACTTAACGGAGTCAGTCATACCAGGTCAAGCGACATTGATGTGTTATTACAATCGCCATCAGGACAAAATGTAATGCTGATGTCGGATGTGGGCGGTGCCAATGCCATCAATGCCACTTATACATTCGCAGACTGGACCGGTTTTATGAGTACAACAGCTGCTAATCCTACCGGCACTTATAGTCCGATCAATAATATCTCCCCGGATAATTTTCCGCCACCAGGGCCAAGTACAATTAATGTTTACCTGGGATTATATACGCTCACTGGTAATTATAACGGCACCTGGAAACTGTTTGTAGTTGATGATGATGGAACCAGCGACCAGGGAATGATCTCCGGTGGCTATACCATTAATTTTGATACCGTACCGCTTTGTTATTCACCGCCACGCAGCGTGGTTGTTACAGTTGGTATGCCTATCACTATTACCAGTCAGCCTGCAAACGTAACCCTATGTACCGGTAATACCACTGCGGTGTTTTTGGTGAGTATAGCTGCAGGTTCCGGCCCTACCACCTATCAATGGCAGGTAAGTAGTAATGGGGGCACTACCTGGAACAATGCAGTTGGACCGCCTTACAGCGGATTCAATACCAGCGTGCTAACTGTCAACCCGGTTGCTGCCAGTATGAATGGTTATTTGTACAGGGTGTTAATGAACGGGGGATCTGGCTGTGCAGGTGCAACATCTAATACGGCTTTGCTTAGCATCAACCCAATACCAACTGTAAGCATAACAGCGAACCCTTTAATTATCGGGGTGGGACAAACAACAACTATCTTTTCTACCGTAACACCAAACCCGGCAACTACCTACACCTGGTATTACAACAATGCTGTTTTAACCGGTGCTGTATCATCCAGCTTGCTGGTAAATTATGGCAGTCCGGGAAATTACCAGTTAAGAGTTACCGATATTAATAACTGCGGGGTGGGTGTTTCCAACATAATTACCATCGCCAATTCTTTTGCTTTAAATATGTATAGTTACCCTAACCCAGGTGGCGGCATATTCCAGGTAATATATTACCATAACCCAAACAATACAACAAACAATACATTGCAACGGTCATTGACGGTATATAACAATTGGGGAGGAAAGATCATCACCAGAATTTTTCCGCAAACAACTTCTTATCAAAAAATAGATATAGACGTAAGGGCGCATGGTAAGGGTATCTATTGGGTTGAGCTGAGAGATGCCAATGGTAAGCGTTTGGGGATGAACAGGGTGGTGGTGCAGTAATAAATAAAGAGTCAGAGGTAATATGAGGTCTTTTAAAATAGTAAGAAATTTTTTTCTCAGCTTCGCTGTGAAAATGGTTTGCCACAAAGGCGCAAAGGCACGAAGTAGAAAAATGCTACGCATTTTCCTTTGTGCCTTAGTGTCTTTGTGGCTAATTCAATTTTTGTAAAAAAAATGTTTATCAATCTTTTAAATTCTTATCGCCAGCTTTTCAAATTAATACACTGCCCCAAAAATAATTTCGCTTATTTATATTCTCCGAAAACTTTTCTAAGCTCATCAGAAATTTCGCCAAGGGTGCAGTAATTTTCAACAGCCTCTAATACAGTGGGCATCAGGTTTTCGGTGCTGAGGGCTTTTTCATGAAGTGTTTTTAATGAAGCAGCAACTTTGCTGTTATCTCTTTTTAATTTAAGGGCTTTTAATTTTTCAACCTGGTGTGTTTGCACATGTTCATCTACTTTAAAAACAGGTATTGTATTTTTATCTTCAGTTTGAAATTTATTTACGCCAACGATAATTTTTTCACCACTCTCAATCTTGCGCTGGTATTCATAAGCACTTTTTGCAATTTCATCCTGCATAAAACCCTGCTCAATGGCAGCAACGCTGCCACCCATGGCATCAATTGTTGAAATCAGTTTCCAGGCAGCAGTTTCCACTGCATCGGTTAAAGCCTCAATAAAATAACTGCCGGCCAATGGGTCAACCGTATCGGGTGCACCGCTTTCAAAAGCAACAATTTGCTGGGTGCGTAAAGCAATGCCTGCTGCTTCTTCGGTTGGCAAACTAAGCGCTTCATCAAATCCATTGGTGTGTAAAGATTGTGTGCCGCCTAAAACTGCGGCTAAGGTTTGTATGGTAACCCGGCTTATATTATTATACGGTTGTTGTGCCGTTAAAGTGCTGCCACCGGTTTGGGTATGAAAACGAAGCATCATGGCTTTATCATCAGTTGCGCCAAGTTCTTTCATTATTACTGCCCACATGCGCCTGGCTGCACGAAATTTAGCAACTTCTTCAAATAAATTATTGTGTGCATTAAAAAAGAAGGAAAGACGTTTGCCAAAAACATTTATATCCAATCCCTTTTGTAAAGCGGCCTGTACATAAGCTTTGCCATTACTCAGTGTAAAAGCAATTTCCTGCACAGCAGTGCTGCCTGCTTCACGAATATGATAACCCGAAATAGAAATGGTATTCCATTTTGGAACTTCTGCAGCACACCATTCAAAAATATCGGTGATGATACGCATGGATGCCTGGGGCGGATAGATATACGTTCCCCTGGCTGCATATTCTTTTAAAATATCGTTTTGTATGGTACCCGATATTTTTTTCAGATCGGCCCCCTGCTTTTTTGCAAGGGCGATATAAAAAGCAAGTAAAATAAATCCGCTGGCATTTATTGTCATAGAACTGGTTACTTCATCAAGCTTAATTCCTTTAAATAGTATTTCCATATCCTCCAGGCTGTCGATGGCAACGCCAACTTTACCTACTTCTCCATCTGCAAGGGGATGATCACTATCGTAACCGATCTGCGTAGGGAGATCAAAAGCCACACTTAAACCGTTTACTCCCTGGCTTAATAAATAGTGATATCGCTGATTGCTTTCTTCGGCGGTTGAAAAACCGGCGTATTGCCGCATAGTCCATAATTTGCCACGGTACATATCGGGTTGTACACCACGGGTAAAAGGGAAGGCTCCGGCCCCCCCAGCCCCCCCGCCCCCCGAAGGGGGGAGCAAAGAAAGATCATCCTGGATATAGATTGTTTTAATTTCAATACCAGAGTCAGTAAATATTTTTTTATTGGTATCCATGAAAATGATTAAGATGAAACTAAAATATAAAAAGCTATCATTCTTGTCCCGATAATTATCGGGATGTCAAAGGCGGGTCAATTCTGATACGCCGGGTTCGACAAGCTGCTAATGACAAGTATTTTAAAAGGTTGATAAACAATTTTTTACAAAAATTGAATTTAGCCACTAAGACTCGAAGACACAAAGGAAAATGCGAAGCATTTTTCTACTTCGTGCCTTCGAGCCTTTGTGGCA
>JANOVD010000202.1:0-3467 GCA_031417255.1 Chitinophagaceae bacterium | reverse complement strand
CCGATGATGATTTTAATAATGGCGAATACAAAGGCGAGCAACCCAATATGGAGTTTGGCACATTATATATGTTTGGCGAAAGAACCGAACCCATCTTAAGCACACCCGATGCTTTACGTGAAGCCAATATCGGTAACGCACTGTACGGCAAACCCGGTTATGGTTTGGAATTACTGCGCAATGAAATTCTGGGCCCCGACCGTTTTGATTATGCCTTTAAAGAATACATCAAACGCTGGGCATACAAACACCCAACGCCATGGGATTTTTTCCGCACCATGGACAATGCATCAGGCGAAAACCTTGCCTGGTTCTGGAAAAGCTGGTTTGTTGAAAATTATTTATTTAATCAGTCCATCGTTGCTGTTAGTTACCAAAATAACAGGGCAGGCGAAGGAGCCATAGTAACCATTGCCAACCTCGAGCAAATGGCCCTGCCTGTAAATATCAGTTACGAAACAGAAAGCGGTAAAACAGGAACTTTAAAACTACCGGTTGAAGTTTGGAACAACACCAATACCTGGAAAGTAAAACTGCCAACTACCGAAAAATTAAAAAAAGTAGAACTTGATGCAGCAAAAGTTTTTCCGGATGTAGATTTTTCGGATAATGTATGGAATGGGAATTAATTTATTGTCCTCCGTAGCCCTGTCTGCCGACAGGCAGGTTTAGCGAAAGAGGATATGTTACCGGCATTTGTTCCCTGATTTAGCATCGTTGTCCCGATAGCTATCGGGACTCGCTTGTACCGCATACCATTGGGGAGCTTTAATTTCGCCCCGGTGGGCGTTCCCAATCCATCAGCAAACCAGCACTTACCCTCGTGAGCCGCCGCCCCCCCTTGCCTGCATGTGCTCAATTCTCTGTACAGCGTATGCGGTAGGCCTACTACCATCTTTTATACAACATTGAAAAGAACTATCCACTCTTTTCATTCGTGACACACCGAACCAGGGCGAAGTTACCCGTGTTGCTTTGGAAAATGCAGCTTCAATTGCAGGTATGATGTTAACCACCGAGTGTGTGATTGCAGACAAACCTAAAAAAGAAGAAGCACACAGCCATGGCGCACCTGATATGGGTGGAATGGGAGGATATTAATCAATCGGCAACCTGCCTGCCGGTAGGCAAGGTTTGCAAAAAATACAGTCCCTCTTGCAGCAGTGCAGGAGGGATTTTTTATACGAGAGAAAGTCCAGATTATGCTATCAGTAATTCATATATATTTGTATCAAACCAAAAACTATCGTTATGAATGGATTTCAGTACTTTTTAAAAGTCCTTAAAAACTATGCAAATTTTGAAGGGCGTGCCCGGAGAAGAGAATATTGGTATTTTACTTTGTTTTATTATTTGTTAAGCCTCCCTTTGATTTTTGTGGATCAGGCTATTGATCCTGAAATAGGTTATGCAGGTATTATTTATTCTTTGGGTATGATTATTCCTTCAATTGCGGTAGCTGTAAGGAGAATGCATGATGTTGGAAAAAGCGGTTGGTATATTTTAATACCCATTTATAATTTAGTACTTTTTTGTACAAATGGAGATGTTGGCACCAATGAATATGGTAATGATCCAAAAGGAGATCTGATGCAGGATGAAATTAATGCTATTGGAACACACGAATAATGATTGGTATATGCTTATAAAAATCTTGTAAAATTTTACAGGATTTTTTGTTTTACATACAAATTAAATTCAAATACCCCATGTTCGGCATAATCATCCAACTCCTCATTTCCTGGTTCATCATCTGGCTTTTTGAAAAAGGTAATTTAAAAGTATTGGGTTTTTATCCCGCCAAAAAACGATTAGTTGGTTTTGCTGTATTTTTTATTGTTACCGCTCTTTGTTGTTCTTCCGATTTTTTTATGCGGATGATTTTTGCAAATCAGCAGTGGGAGATAAACCCCAAACTTACCGCCAATCTTATTGTAACCGGTGTTTGGTGGAATGTAAAATCTGTTTTGTTTGAAGAATTAATTTTTCGAGGCGTTTTGTTTTACATACTCATAAAAAAGCTGGGGCACAGCAAAGCCATCATCATTTCGGCCATTGCGTTTGGAATGTATCATTGGTTTTCACACGAAGTTATCGGTGATATTAAGCAAATGACCATCACATTTGTTGTTACCGGAACCATGGGACTGGTTTATGCCTATGCTTACTCAAAAACCTTCTCACTGTATTTGCCCATTGCCATGCACCTGGGCTGGAATTTAACAGGCAGTGTTATTTTCAGTAAAGGTATTTTGGGCGATCAGTTATTTACGCAGGTAAAACCGGTGCCGGAGGTTCAGGTTAGCTATTTTATCTTTATCTGTATTGTATTTATTCCATTGCTGAGTGCAATATTGATAAACTACTTTTTGTTGAAAAGGGTGAAGCAGGAACCTATTGCCCATCAACGATCTCTCCATAATCAATAAACAGTTCTTCACCTTTCTTAATTTCCCTTATCGCTTCAAAAAATTCGCCATCATTTATTGAGACGATATTGGGTGTATCTGAATGGTTTAAAAAATTCACGAGGTCCATCTTTTTAAAACCATAACCGGGTACAAAATAATTTTCCTCATCATACAGGCAATAATTCTCAATCAATGCTTTTGCATGTGCAGGTAAATTTTCAACTTCTATTTTAGAAATGGTTAACCATTGTTCCTCTTCGTTTGCTTTGCTGAACATGCTGCGGCAACCTTTGGGAATATCCTGTAGTGCAAATACACCAATACCTTCAATAGGCGAGGGTTTTATCATTACCCAGGTATTGCCTGCCAGTTCGTTTAATAATGCTGCTTTGGTCATGATTTATTTTGTTCTGTAAAGCCACGTACAATAAAATATTGCGCCGCACAATAGGTTAGCATAATGATTACGCCTGCATAAGCGAAGGATTGATAAAATTTATTGATGGCCAGTAAAGAATCGGAAACCACAAATGCAGTTGCACCCAACAGGTAAAATACGGCCGCTTTTTTATTTACTTTATAAAAGATGTGCAGGCTGCAAAGCAACATGGTGCAGATAACAGCAGCATAAACCATCACCGGTAATTTCAGATCTTTTAAATATGGGTAGAGTTGCCAAACCAACGTAATGCCATATGCCAGTACCAATGCAAAAAATATCGGCTGCTTTTTCAGCAGGGAGTGGTTGGCAGATTTTATCCTCAGAAAAAAAACAATATAAAAAATATGGGTGGTTAAAAAGCTCGCCAGTCCAAAAATAAAAAACAAGTCCTGCTTAAATTCAATCATCAAAAACACATCGCCCATCCAGGAGAAAAACAATCCAGCCATTAATAAATTCTTTCCCGGTAAAGCTGATTTTGTATTCAGCAACAATAATATCAAAACAGGAATCAGCAGCGGCTTTGCAATAAAATGTAACAGTTGAATTTCGGCAACAATACCCGCAATATCAAGCATGGCTAATACCCAAAAAACTAAGGCCAATTTTTTTTG
>JANOVD010000201.1:0-1527 GCA_031417255.1 Chitinophagaceae bacterium | reverse complement strand
ATTGATACAAGCCATTCTCTACCAAAAAAAGAACAAAAACTACAGGACAACATTATTAAAGAAAATATTATCGGCAAATGGAAGGATCAAAATTCTACGACCTCATTTTATCCCAACGGAACATACTTAGCATTGTTTGACAATGGGAAAAAAGACAGCGGGCATTGGAAAATTAAAAAGAGAAAAATAATTCTTACTTCAAATTCACCAAATATTATAAAGACTTATTTCAAACTTATCTATTTTTATAAAACTGAAATGCAATACCAACAGAGCGATTATATTCAAGATCGATCCATCTGGACCGCTACAAAAATTGCAAGTATTCCATAATATGCTATTCAGAAATGGCCTGCTTATAACACCAAGCAGCCGCCAGGCAGCACATTTTCTCCTATTCATACTCTTGACTTCACATGATAGTAAACGGGATTTTTTTCAAAGGTTATAAATTTTAAATTTTTGATGTAAATTCTAAACTGCCTGCCCGGCGGCTGCTTGGAAACCGTTAGGCACAATTGCAGCCGTTACGACTCCATGCAGTAGGAAGTTTTTAAATCAAAAGGCCGGAGTTTTTATAAAGTAACAGGACATTGAAAATCTCGGAAAAATACTTAATGCTCAAGTCGAATGCGATTGACATCGTGAAAGCTACGCTTTCAAACGATTCACATCGTTTCATTCGACTTGGCAAAGTTTATTTTTTTTTCCGACATTATCAATAACTGAACATTGCTAGATATTTATAATGATACCGGCCTTTTAATTTAACATAAAACCAACGGCGCCTATCCTCAGATAAACACCATTGATTTTATTAAAACTTCCATACTGCGGAATCGAAGGAGTAACGGCTGCAACTACGTTGCATTGAATCATTTTTCTGTTATAGATCTATTGGCTTTTACAAAATCAATCTCTTGCCATTTAAACTCCGCTATTGCAACTGTGCCTAACATTGGGTAGCCTGTCATGTGGCTCAACTCTCCTATTTTAACTAAGTACTTCACATCATAGTAAACGGGAATTTTTTTCAATGGTAGGAAATAGTAAATTTGTCTTATTAACTCTACCAACCCACACGACGGCTACCCAGTTACCGTTAGCATCAAGCGCTATTTTTTAATAAGTCTAAGCATCATATTTATTTATTCTATTGTTGCTTTTTATATAATTGTGTGGTTCGTTTCCCTTTGTGTCGCTGTTGGGTTAGAATGAAAAGCTTCTTAATTTAAGATTTTCGAATTTGTGTCACTGTTGAGCGCCAGCTGCTAACACCAAGCAGCCGCCAGGCAGCACAAACTCTCCTATTTTAACTAATTACTTCGCATGATAGTAAACGGGATTTTTTTTAAAGGTTTTAAATTTTAAATTTGTAATGTAAATTCTAAACTGCCTGCCCGGCGGCTGCTCGGAAACCGTTAGCAGTAAGCGCTGATTTTTGTTAAGTTTTAAAGATCAACTTTATTCTTCAATGTTTCTTTTTAGTTTTTATAAAGGTTACATCACATTTGTGACACAGCTTGG
>JANOVD010000200.1:0-3584 GCA_031417255.1 Chitinophagaceae bacterium | reverse complement strand
TCACCATTAATCAAAACGGCCATTAAATTCACTATATTGAGTGGTAATTTTGCAGCATGGGTAAGATAAATGTAAGATATTGGCTTTGCCAGATAACAGGTTGGGGCGTTTGGGGCCTTATTTTACTGTACTTTAATTTTGTTGTTTTTGGCGACAGGTTTAAAGAGCAGGGCGGACAAAAAGAATATCTCGTCAGTCTTGTCATTCTTTTGGTATCGGGTATATTAACTACCCATTTGCTCCGGTTCATCATTAAAAAAACAAGCTGGTTAAAATTTTCTTTCAACCGCATTTTATTCATGTTCATCGTATCTGTTGGTGCTACCGGCATAGCTTTATACTATGGCAGTGATTATATTGAATCCCGTTCAGGATATTCGTACGATAAATATTACATGAACCAAAAACTGGAGAAGGCCATTAAAATGGAAAACCAATTTGGCCTTGATTCAATTGCTTACTATAAAGTGAATACTTTTAATAAGGACACTTCTATTAAAAAAGGAATTTCGGAAATAAGAAAAACAACAGGCTGGGTAAGAAATAAGAAAGGCGTTTGGGTGTATGAAAATAAATCGGACCTGGTTGGTATTTATTATAATTTATTACTGATAGCCATCTGGATGCTGATCTATATTGTTTATCATTATGTAGAAAAAAACAGGAACGATCAATTTGACCGCCTGAAACTGGAAAGTACCGTTAAAGAACTCGAACTAAAAACCATTAAATCGCATATCAACCCGCATTTTATTTTTAACTCATTAAACAGCATCCGTGCACTGGTTGATGAAAACCCCAAACGTGCAAGAAGGGCCATCACCGAGTTAAGCAATATCCTGCGAAGCAGTATGCAGGCCGAAAAATCGGAAACCGTAACTTTGGAACGGGAACTGGATATTGTAAAAGATTACCTGGCACTGGAGCAAATGCGTTTTGAAGAAAGGTTGAAAATTGAATTTGAAATTGATGAAGATACCCTGCAACACCCCGTGCCGCCCATGATGCTGCAAACACTGGTTGAAAATGCCATCAAACACGGTATCAGCAGGCAGATAAAAGGTGGCCTGGTTCGTATTATTGCAGCTTTTAAAAATAACGACCTGGAATTGCTGGTACAAAACACCGGGCAGTTATCTACCACACCAAATGGTGATGGCTTTGGTATAAAAAGTACGCAGGACAGGTTAAATTTGATGTACCAGGGCAAAGCTGTTTTTGAAATCAGGAATGCAGGCAACACGATGGTTGAATCAAAAGTTATTATTCCCGTAATTATTTAAACTGATTATTCAACTCAAAATATTTAAACACCATGCAGAAGGCTTTAATAATTGATGATGAACGTTTGGCCCGCAATGAATTAAAAAAATTACTGCTGGAGTTTCCGGAAATTGAAGTGGTTGGCGAAGCCGCCAATGCTGCAGAGGGACTGGAAAAAATTGAGAACCTATCTCCCGATCTTATTTTTTTAGACATACAAATGCCCGGTAAAACCGGTTTTGATATGTTAACAGAACTCGACAGTGCACCGCATGTAATTTTTACCACAGCTTATGATGAGTATGCTTTAAAAGCTTTTGAAGTAAATGCGCTTGATTATTTAATGAAACCCATTGAACCCAAACGCCTGGCCGATGCTATTCAAAAACTACAGATAGCCGAAGAAAAAGAAATGGCTGCAACCATGGCCGGCATTAACAGGGGCGTTTTAACCGAGCAGGACCAGATATTTGTAAAAGATGGAGAACGCTGCTGGTTTGTAAAACTGGGCGAGGTAAGGTTGTTTGAAAGTGTGGGCAATTACGCCAAAGTGTTTTTTGGAACCTACAAACCGCTGATATTAAAATCGCTGAATGCGCTGGAAGAAAGGCTTGATGAAAAAGTTTTTTTCAGGGCCAACCGAAAGCACATTGTAAACCTGCGCATGATTGATAAGATTGAACCCTATTTTAACGGCGGGCTTTTGCTGGAACTGCATGGCGGCGAAAAGATTGAAGTAAGCCGCAGGCAGGCGGTTAAGTTTAAAGAGATGATGAGCCTCTAAATAATTTATAATTGAATAATTAATAATTGATAATGAAAAAATTTTTTTTAGTACTAGCTGCAGGCCTTATAAGCCTGCTTTCTTTTTCGCAGAAGATTGATAAGATCATTAATGCTGCGGAGGTGGAACGTATTGAAAAAATACTTTCGGCAGATGATATGCAGGGCCGTAAAACTTTTACACCCGGCATTGATAAAGCAGCAGATTTTATTGCTGCTGAATTTGCAAAAAGTAATCTTGGTTTTTGGGGCGATAACAAAACTTATTTCCAGGAGATAATTATGGCCAAGGCCAAAACCCTTGAAATGAACGGCACATTAGATGCGGAAGCACTTACGGTGAATAATACAGTGATTAACACTTCGGCTGCCGACCTGCATATACACGGCATTGGCGGCTACGAAACCATAGTAATAAAAAAAGAAGATGATTTCAGTAAAATGATCTCGCCTTTATCGCAATCTAAAAAAAATTTAGTGATAGTGATTGATACTGCACATAAAAATTTATTCCAAAGAATTCAAAGAGTAGCTACCAGGGAAAAATTTACATCGCCCTTTACACAGCTTTTTATTTTAACTACCAATACAAAGCCTGGTAATCTTCAAATGCATGCCAAGACCGAGATAACAGAAAAGAAACTGAAAAATGTTGTAGGCGTAATACCGGGCAAAAGCCTGCCTGCCGGACAGGCAGGTAAAAAAGATGAGTACGTAGTGTTCAGTGCTCATTATGATCATATTGGCATTGGCAAACCTGATAGTAAAGGTGATAGTATTTATAATGGCGCTAATGACGATGCTGCCGGCACAACTGCTATAATAATGCTTGCCAAATACTTCAGCCAATTAAACAATAATGAACGTACAATTATTTTTGCTGCATTTACAGCAGAAGAAATTGGAGGTTTTGGAAGCAAATACTTTAGCCAGCAGTTAGATGCTGATAAAGTAATGGCCATGTTTAATATAGAAATGATTGGCACCAGCAGCAAATGGGGCACCAACAGTGCCTATATTACCGGTTACGAAAAAAGCGATATGGGTAAAATTCTGCAGGCCAATCTTACCGGTTCTAAATTTAAATTTGAGCCCGACCCTTACCCAAAACAAAATTTATTTTACCGCAGCGATAATGCAACCCTTGCTGCATTGGGCGTTCCGGCTCATACCATCTCTACAGCTAAAATGGAAGAAGCCCCCAACAACGAACCCAATTACCACAAACAAAGCGACGAAATTGGCACGCTTGATATGAACAATATGACCGAAATTATTAAAGCCATTGCATTAAGCAGTAAAACAATTGTTAGTGGTAAGGATACACCAACAAGGGTGGAGAAGGAGAAGTAATTGGTTTTATTTTTTATTATTTTGTATATTTATTAAGAAAAATATAACAATGCAAACCATTTTAACAGATAGAATAACAATTGACCCGGATATATGCCATGGCAAACCTGTTATACGTGGTTTGCGTTATCCTGTAGAAACAATGCTTGAACTGCTTTCCTCGGGCATGACAATAGAGGAATTGC
>JANOVD010000199.1:0-3143 GCA_031417255.1 Chitinophagaceae bacterium | reverse complement strand
TTTACCAACCTTTAATGTTTTACTCACCACATCATAAGGCCCGGTAACCACCAGGTCGCCTTCTTTTAATCCTTCGGTAACTTCAATATTGTTAATGTCCTGTATGTCTGTTTTCACTTTCACTTTGCTCACTTTTCCTGCCTTGTCAATTACAAAAGCAACAACTTCCAAATCATCAACCAAAGATGATGCAGGCTTAACATCCGATTCAGTTTTTTTCTTTGTATCGGTTTTTGTGCTGTCATTTTTATCACGGGTGGTAACAGCGTTGATGGGCACACTCAGTACATTGGCATGTGTCTTCGTCTGTATATCAGCATTGGCGCTCATTCCCGGGCGAAAAGGAAAACTGCCTTTACCAAGCAGATCAACATAACTTTCGGGCAATAAACGGATAAATACTTTGTATTGTGTAACATCATTGGAAGTACTGGCCAGTGCATTTACTGATGCAGCCCCAATATTACTGCTGGCAATCTGTGTAACAATGCCTTTAAATTTACGGTCGCTGTAAGCATCCACTTCAATCAAAGCGCTGTCGCCCAGTTTTACTTTGGGTATATCATTTTCACCAACATCAACCCTTATCTCAATTCTATTCATATCGGCAATGCGTAACATTTCGGTGCCCACATTAAAACTGTTACCTGCAACTTTTTCACCTTTTTTAACATTCAATAAACTCACTACACCATCCATGGGTGCTACAATTGCAGTACGGCCAAGATCGGTATTTGCCTTTGCAAGATTTTGTTGTGCACTTTGCACACCCGCTTGTCCGCCACGTATGCCCTGCAATGCAGCGTTGTAATTTGCTTTTGCAGCTTTTAAATTTGCTTCGGCAATATTAAATTCATTGCGGCTTATCACTTTATCATCAAACAGTTTCTTTTGCATGTCGTAGGTACGTTGTGCCTGTTCTTCCTGTGCCTTAAGTGCATCAATAGCCGCCTGCGAATTGGCAACCTGTGCCTGGCTTTGCGCCACACCGCTTGCTGCCTGGTTGCGTTGTATATTATAAATGTCGGCATAAATGCGTGCAAGTATCTGCCCTTTTTTTACGGTATCGCCTTCCTGCACAGTCAGCTCAGTTATCTCACCACTTATATCCGGACTTATTTTCACTTCCACTTCCGGATAAATTTTTCCGCTGGCATTTACAATTTCAGTAATGGTACGTTTCTGCACTTTTTCTGCAGTAACTTTCAGGCCTTCATCTTTTCCAAATGCACCGGTTTTTGATAATACTACTAACAGTACAACCAAAACTCCAAGGCTTATTAAAATCCATTTAAGTGATTTACTCATTTTTTATTTTTTTATGAGCCCGGCCAGATTTCTTTAATCAACTTCATTGGCAACGGCTGTTTATTAATTTTTGCTTTTTAATAAAAAGTGAAAATTAATCACTCTTGTACAATATATCTTTATTCAGCGGCCTCACCTCGGCCTCTCCTCCCTTCCTCCTCTCCAGAAGAGAGGAGGCGGTGCATTAAACATATCCAAACTTTATATCTTCCACATCAGCATTTGCTTTTTCTTCATCAATTAAACAATCTTCATTCGATCTTCTCCGTTTCCCTCCCCACCGGGGTTCTCTGATAAGAGAACGAACGAAGTTCAAGGAGGGGCTTCTTCTTCGCTTCTATCTTCCAGTTCCCTCTCCTCGGGAGAGGGGTTAGGGAGAGGCCGTTACTACTTCAACCCCTGCCCCTTATAAAATTCCAGCACTTTCATTTTAAAAACATAATCAAACTGGTTCAATGCATTTTGCAATCTTGCAGTAAATAAATTATTCTGGTTAGTAATTAATTCAAAAGTACCCAACATACCAACTTCGTATCTTTTTTGTGCAAAGTTTAAAGTACGTTCTGCAGTTTCCACTGCTTTTTTACCGGCATTAAATTTTTCCAAAGCAATCACAGCCGCATTATATGCCTGGTAAATATCCTGTTTAAGTGTTTGATCATCCAGTTCTTTTTGCAGTTGCTGATTTTTAATAGTGATCTTGCTGCGTTCGTAATTGGTACGTGCATTATATCCATTAAAGATGGGTACACTTATACTTAACCCAACCGACTGCCTAAAGTTTTGATTTAACTGTGAGAAAAAAGGAGTTTTACCATAAGTATAATCAGTAAAAGGTTCAAAGGGAAATACATTATAAGGAGTTCCATTTACACTTACAGTTCCAAAGGGTGCAATAATTTTAGTAGCGCCGGTTACTTCCTGCGCCCTGCTGTTATACCCGCTTCCCAAACTTCCAAAAACCGAAATGGTTGGGTATAAACCTCCCCGTGCTGCAGCAGAAGTTTTTTGTGCAGCCTTAATTTTAAAATCATTAACCCGTTGCTGCGGCATGTTTGCCATAGCCAATGCATAAACAGATTCGGGTTGCAGATCTGCAATTTTTTCTACAAATATTTTATCTGCAGGCGGGGTTTCAATTTCAAAAGGAGTTGCAGCATCAATGGCCATATAGGCTTTCAGCGATAAAATATTTTGTACCACACCGCCTTTTGCAGTAATTACTGTTGCGCTGTCTCTGGCTACCTGTGCTTCCAGTTCTGCTGCATTCAATTCGGGCAAAGCGCCTGCATCAACCAGTTTACGGGTATTACGCAACTGCGCCTGCGATTGTTGCAATTGAACAACTGCAATTTTTTCCTGTTCCTTTCCAAGCAGTATCTGCAGGTACAAATTGGCCACTGTGAGTGCAATATCATTTTTTAATTTATCGGTACTGGCTTTTGCTGCCTGCAGTTCCCACTCATTAGCGGCTATTGTATTACGTTTGCTGAACCAGTTAAAAATTTCGGCGCTGCTCTGCAACTGCATATTGGCCGATAAATAGCTTTGCGTTATTAAACTGAAAGAAGTAGGATCCTGGTTGCGGCCGCTGCTAAATCCCGGTCCGCCACTAAAATTTAAATCAGGGTATTGTGCCATTTTACTTTGCTTCAACTGCAGTTGGGCAGTTTTGCTTTGCAGGTCAGTTTGCTTTACAGAAATATTATTGGCCATAGCATGCTCAATACACTTCAGCAAACCCCACTTTTCCTGTGCTTTTGCAGAAAAGGAAATAACCAACAAAGTGATAAAAGCTAAAAATTTATAACGCATACAACAAAAATAATTCATCT
>JANOVD010000198.1:0-1749 GCA_031417255.1 Chitinophagaceae bacterium | reverse complement strand
CATTTGCAAGCCATTTTAGGTCTAAAAAATCTTCCAAAGCAAAATATGTAATTCACCTCAACCATAAAAAGCAGGACAATCATATTGAAAATTTAATGTGGGCAACGCTTAAAGAGATGAGCGATCATCAACAAAACAGTCCGCTAAAAATTGCCTACAAACTGGTGCAGGGCAACCGGAAAACTGGATTAAAACTTGACGCCGCTAAAGTAAAAAGTATCAAAAAAATCCTCCGGCTTAAAAACAGAAAAATCACCTACAAACAACTGGCTGAGCAATACAATGTAAGTGAGATGACGGTGTATAGAATTAAAAGCGGTGAAAACTGGGCGCATATTAAATAGCCTGCTCAAAATATTCAGCAACAAAAAATTAAATGCAGGAGCCGGCAACAGTTCCTGTTTTTATTTTGTTTATATTAAAACAAAGTAATCAGCATGCTACAAAAAGACACCATACTTTTTTTAAAAAATCTAAAAAAAAATAACAATAAACCCTGGCTGGATGCCAACCGCAATCAATACGAAGCGGCTAAGGCCAACTACCTTACAGTGGTACAGGAAATAATTGACGCCGTTGCAGTTTTTGATCCGGCTGTTGGAAACTTTAAGGCAAAGGACTGTGTATTTCGGGTAAACAGGGATGTACGTTTCAGTAAAGACAAAAGCCCCTATAAAACCAATATGGGCGCATCTTTCAGCGGCGGAGGTAAAAAAGCCAAAGAGGCAGGTTACTACTTTCATGCAGAACCCGGGCAAAGCTTTGCAGCAGGTGGATTTTATATGCCCGAGCCAGCCGAGCTAGCTAAAATAAGGCAGGAAATAGATTATAATTTTGACGATTGGAAAAAAATTGTAGCGGATAAAAAATTCATTAGGCATTTTCCTGGCGGGGTTGATGGCGTTTCGTTGCTGGTTCGTCCACCAAAAGGGTACGATGAAAATAACCCGGCTATCGACTATTTAAAAATGAAAGGATTTATTGTAAGTCGATCACTTTCTGATACTGATTTAACCAGCAAAACTCTTGTAAAAGAAATTGCTTCTTCCTTTGCAGCCATGAAGCCACTGATTGATTTTTTAAACCACGCAGTGCAGTAGTTGGTCATTGTTTAGTAGGTATTCTGCAAGAGGCATTTTATATCTTCACTGACTCCGCATTGCAATAAAAATTAAGGATTTACGATAACTCAATTATAAACTAAAACTACAGTTGGTCAGGCTTCTGCCCAAGACTTAAAATCACCTACTCTTTCCCTGCTGATGATAATATCTTCAGCAGGCTTAACAGTTTTCAATATCAGTTTAAGGCGATTGTTAAAATAGGGTTTTACCTGGTCGATAGACTTGCAGTGAACAATCATTTTGCGATTTATCCGGAAGAAGTCGTGCGGATTAAGCAATGGCTCTAATTTTTCCAGCGTATAATTTATGATGAACTGGTTACCTTCAAAATCTACCAGGTAAACAATTTTATTATCAGCAAAAATGTAAGCTACTTCACTTGCCTGCAAAAAGAAAGAGCGCTGACCAACTTTAGCCAAAAACCTGTCCTTATACTTATTAGTGGAGCCCTCTTTAACCTGTTCGCTTAGCATGCTGTAATAGGTGGTTACCAATGTGCCAACAAAATTCTTGTACTTGTTTAAAGCGCTTGCCAATGCTGCTGCTGTTACTGGTTTTAAAACATAATCAATGCTAAAAAGCCGGAAGGCTTCCAAAGCATAATTATCGAATGCGGTAGTAAAAA
>JANOVD010000197.1:0-7116 GCA_031417255.1 Chitinophagaceae bacterium | reverse complement strand
GTTTGTCGAAAACAAGCCCACTGCCAATAGTAGGTACTTGGCGGCTTTTGACGGGGGTCTTGATCGAGAAAGGAGATACGAAAGTAACTGATTATACGAAAAACAGATCGTTTATCAAGATCATTAACGATACCCACTTTGCCTTTTTACACCATGATTTAACAAAAGGGAAAGACGCTACGGCTGTTTTTTCTGCTGGTGGAGGCACCTATTCGCTCCGCGACAGTTTGTACACCGAACAGTTGGAATACTGTAATGACCGAGTTTCTTGCTCCAAAATCTGAAACAAAAGACCGGTGGTGGATTTGGGCTATTGTGCTGGGCGTAATTGGTTTAGTTGCATTGGCTATTTATTTTACAGCATTTAAAGGCACATCTGGATTTGGTAATGCTATAAATTATATTCATTCATGATTCATTATACCGGTTGCCCGATTTGTAAAAGCGAATTGATACAGGAGCAACTTACTGCCAAAGATCATACTGTTTCTCAAAACAATTTTTCCATCTGGCATTGTAATGCCTGCACAGCAAGGTTTACACAGGATGTGCCAGAGCAGGATGCCATTGGCGCTTACTATGCATCTGAAAATTATATTTCGCACAGTGATACAAAAAAAGGGATCATCAACAGCCTTTATCATCTTGTAAGAAAAAAAACATTGCTTTTGAAAAGAAGACTGGTTTTGAATGAAGCAGGAATGACGAAAGGAGAAATACTTGATATAGGATGTGGTACGGGTGCTTTTTTAAATACGATGAAAGAAGCAGACTGGGCGATAACCGGTTTGGAACCAGATGCAGTTGCCCGAACAAAAGCATCGGAATTGTATAATATCCATCCTCAGGAACCGGTTAAATTATTTGAACTCACTCCAGCATCTTTTAATGCCATTACCATGTGGCATGTGCTGGAGCATGTGCATGAGTTACATGCATACATCAAACAAATCGCATTATTGCTTGCACCTAAAGGAAAGTTGTTTATCGCTGTGCCCAACTATACTTCAAAAGATGCTGATATTTATAAAGAAAACTGGGCGGCTTATGATGTGCCACGGCACCTGTATCATTTCTCTCCACAAAGCATGGAAAAATTATTAAGTATGCACGGCTTAAAACTTACGGCCGTTAAACCCATGTGGTTTGATAGTTTTTATGTGAACATGTTGAGTGAGCAATATAAAAACGGCAAGGGGAATATTATTAAAGCTGTTTTTAATGGGCTTCTATCAAACTTCAAAGCACTTGGCGATATAAGGAAATGCAGTTCAGTGATTTATGTGATACAGTCAAAAGCAAACCTGCCATCATGAAAATTCCAACCATAGAAGGAATTATTGACAGACGGGTATTGGTCAATTTTATTGTTGATCCAGACACAATTCAAAAGATAATTCCGCAGCCATTTCGACCCAAAATATATAAGGGGAAGGCAATTGCTGGTATTTGCCTGATCAGGCTTAAGCATATCAGACCGAAGGGGTTTCCAGGCTTTATAGGTATTTCATCAGAAAATGGAGCACATCGAATTGCAGTGGAATGGACAGAGAATGGAGAAATCAAAGAAGGTGTTTACATCCCTCGCAGAGACACATCTTCTTTCATAAATACTCTTGCAGGAGGACGTATTTTTCCAGGGCGACACTTTGCTGCAAAGTTCGATGTAAAAGAAGAAAACGGACATTATCATGTTGCATTTAAAAGTTCAGATGGAACAACAATTTCGATCGACGGTGATAAAACAGAGAAATTAAATCCCCATTCAATTTTTCAGACACTGGAAAATGCATCAAAGTTTTTTGAAGGCGGTGCAGTTGGCTACACTCCCAACGGCAGCAAATACGATGGATTAAAACTCCAAATATTTAATTGGAAGGTGGAACCGCTCAATGTGACAGCGGTTCAATCCAGTTTCTTTGAAAATGAAGAATTATTTCCTAAAGGTTCTGTTCAGTTCGACAATGCCCTTTTGATGACACAAATAAAACATGAATGGATTTCGATTGGACAGAAGAGTCTTTGCCTTTAACAACTTGGTTATTTTGGAGACTAGGTGAGTGAGCTTAATTCAATTTCAACTCAAACATCTTCGGCCAACGCTTGCCGGTAACCAGTATTTTATTTGTTGCAGAATCATAAGCGATACCGTTAAAATAATCAGTTCTGCCTTGTATTATCTGGCTTGGAAAAAATTTTTCTTTTATTCCCGAAAAATCCATTTTCCCAACAATAAAACCGCTTTCAGGATTAATCTTCACAATTATATCTGTCTGATAAATATTTGCAAAAACAAATCCATCAATAAATTCCAGCTCATTTAACTGGTAAACAGGGCTGCCGTTTTCAGTTACAGCAATGGTGCTTTTTAATTTAAAATCGTCAGCATTTACAAAATATAATTTTGGTGTTCCGTCGCTGATGATTAAATCGGTTCCGTTATTGGTAAGTCCCCAACCTTTATATGGCCAGTTGAAAGTTTTGATCGGTTTGTCAATTTTGTTTACATCATACACATAAACAATATTGCTTTCCCAGGTAAGCTGGTAAATTTTATTTTTAAAAATGGTAATACCCTCACCAAATACAGAATCGGTTCCCATCATATGTTTCTTTTCAACCCTGCCGGTTTTATAATCAGTAATTCTTAATGAGGAGGCTTCATAATCGCCGGTGCCTTCATATAATTTGCCCTTATAAAATTCCAGGCCCTGTGTATAGGCACTGGTATCATGCGGGTATTCAGCCATAATGGTATATGGGATCACCGGTGTTATAGGTGGTTCGTATGGTTCATAAGTATTACCATTACAAGCCGCTAAAATTACCAGTACAAGAATTGCCGAATATTTTTTCATTTTCATTTTTAAAATATAAACAAAAATAGGGAACTGTTTTGTTGCAACAGCTCTTAAAACATAAAAGAATGCAAATATTTAGTTAAGTAATCAGAGTTTCTGTTTTCCGGTAATGAATATTCCTTTCTTTTAAGTAATTCAATATAAAATTAAAACAGGTTTCATCCTTACCAATCAGCTCAGGAGGGAAAACTCCTTTTTCTGTAAACAGTTTTTTGATCAGCATATTTAATGCAGCGGTGCAGGTGTAGCCAGTGGTGCGGCCCATGGATGAGGTTTGAGTTGCTGCATCATATTCATCATACAGATCGTAACAGATCATTTTTTCGGCATCACTTATTTTTATCTGCATTAAAGTAAATTCTTCTTCTGTTTCTCCCAGCTTCCACTGGTCAAATAAAAGAGCAGATGTAAATTCCATCGGAGAAATTTGCTGTCCTTTACAATTAACAGGCGAAGTACTTAAAAACCCTGCCTTTATCAAACCCTGCATCAAAGCAATATGCCCGGGGTATCGCAGTGTTTTTTCTTTCATGTTTGGTATATGCCCCATAGTAAATAAAATAGAACGCAAACCATCGGTGTTGAAAGATTCCAGTGTGCCCACATTTTCAAAATCTATTAACTCTGCATCGCTGAGCGCAGGCTTGATTACAATATTACTGTTCTCTACATAACGGGCCGGCCTTGTGTATTCTTCCAGCACATCAATGGGAGAGAAGGGGGCTTTGTATTCAAACGGATAAACCCTTTTCTTTGGCAGCCCGCCTACCATACATTCAAAGTTTGTGATTGCCATCCGTTCATTGTAGTAGCCTAAAATTAAATTACTCATGCCCGGCGCTACGCCACAATCAACAATTGCCGTAACATGATTTTCTTTTGCCAGGTCATCAAGCTCCAATGCATTCTCCGGAAAAAAAGAAATATCCACCACATTTATTTTAGCGTTGATGATGGCTTCCAGCGTAAGGAATCCCATAAAACCGGGCACTGCAGAAATTACAAAATCAAATCCTTTTAACATCAAATCGTAATTACTGTAATCACTCAGATCGGTCTTAATTGTTTTAATGGTATCATTCTTTTGTGTAAGCAGTTGCAATGCATTACCACTAACATCAAAAGAAGTTACATTGTATTCTACTGCCAGGTCAATGGCCATTGCACGGCCTACCATTCCGGCACCTAATATTGCTATTTGCATAAGAAGAAGTTTAACCCCAAACCCCTGAAGGGGCTTTAATCCCTCAGTGTTCAGAAAGTTGTTAAATAAATAAAGCGTTTAGATTTCAATAGTAATAAGAGCCTGACAGAACCATCATACTCTTAAAAGCCCCTTCAAAAGCTTGGGGCGTATTTCGCCGTTCCATTCATCATAATGGAAATATAGGCTGAGAGCCTGTAGAAATGTGCGTATGTAGGTTTTATGATCAAGTATTATGTTTATAAATTAACTTCCCATGTAAATAACAATTGCATATAAAACAGTTGCTATTGCTGAAACTATATGTTGTGTTTTCTTCTCTTTGAATATTCTTCTGATTATAAAGTCTACCAGCAAAGCTGAAAGTCCTAAAATAAATAAAACAATCATATAGGCAATTCCCCAACCTTCACCACCTGATAAAACAGAATAATTTATTAAAGTATATAAAATACAACAGAGTAAGTAAAGAAAAGCTGCAGTATTTAAAATAGTTAACTTAAAATTCATCCTGCTTATTTCCCTTTCTTACTAACAAATTTCATTTCCGCAATCAAATTCTTTGCCTCTGCATATTTATCTACAATAAATAAAACATACCGTATATCAACCATAATGTTGCGGCAAATAGATGGATCATAATTGATATCACTCATGGTACCTTCCCATACACGGTCAAAATTTAAACCAACCAGGTTACCATAAGCATCCAATGCCGGGCTGCCCGAATTACCACCCGTTGTATGGTTGGCTGCAATAAAACAAACCGGCTGACGCCCATTAACACCCCATCTGCCAAAATCTTTTTTGTTATACAGGTCAATCAGTTTTTTGGGCAGGTCAAATTCATAATCTCCCGGCTTATATTTTTCCATCACACCATCCATATAACTCTGAAATTCGTATTTCACGCCATCACGGGGTTGGTATGTTTTTACATTGCCGTATGTAACACGCAGGGTGCTGTTGGCATCGGGGTAAAATGCTTTTTGTGTAAACACATCCATCTGTGCCTGCATATAAGTGCGCTGCAGCTGGTTTATATCGGCCTGTATGGCATTAAGTCTTTCAGAAACTTTACTGTTGTACGTTTGCTGCATATCCAGCGTAAGCTGATAGGCCAGGTCATTTTTAATGGCATCAACAACATCTTTTGCATTACCCGTTAACAGGGCCTGCAGGTCTTTGGTGCGATATATTTTCGATTTTTCAAAAACAGCAACAGCAGTTTTTGCATAATTATTTTCGTTTTGTTTCAACAGGTTTTTAAAGAATGGCGATACGTATTCATCTTTCTGATCAGCAACATACATTTCCATCAGCACCTCAAAAAGTTTTTCATCCACTTTTGCATTGTATTCGCCATACAGTTCTTCCAGCTTTTCAATCACCTTGGGTTTGGTGGTATTATAACCTGTTTCGCCATTATTGGTATAGGCATTTACCAGGGTTTTCAACTGGTTAGCAAAACCAAGTATCTCTATTTTAGAAAATATCTCGCTGTAATAATCCCTTGCATAACCATAAGGTTCAATATCGGCATAGGCTTTTTTCAGGCCTTTTAAAATACCCATATAAGCCATGTTCAGTTCAGGTTTATTTAAAACAATTTTTTCAAAACTGTCTTCCAGTTCTTTTCTTTTTGCAACAGCATTTGTTTTTGTAAGCCCCAGTATTTCGCCCTGCCATTTTTTCCAGGCATTGGAAATAGAGGCATATTTTGCAGCATACTGAATTTTAATTTCTTCATCCTTACGCATAAAGCCATCAATTACACCCAATGCTTTGGTGCGTATTGCAATTTTTGCAGGGTCGCTCACATTTACAATTTGTTCTATTGCACTGCTGTGCAGGTATTCATTGGTACGGCCCGGAAACCCGAACACCATGGTAAAGTCACCTTCTTTAACTCCATCCAATGAAATATTCAAAGAACGCTTTGGTTTGTAAGGAACATTATCGGGGCTATAGGCAGCCGGCTTATTGTTTTTATCTGCATAAATTCTGAACATAGAAAAATCGCCGGTATGCCTTGGCCACATCCAGTTGTCGGTATCTTTTCCAAAATTACCGATTGAAGAAGGAGGTGCGCCAACCAAACGAACATCACGGTAAGTTTCGGTAACAAATAAAAAATATTTATTGCCTTCAAAAAAAGCACGTACTAAAATTTCCTGGTAACTTTCTTTTTGTGCAGTGGTTTTTAAAGCAGCAATATTTTTATCAATAAGGCTCTGTCTTTCTTTTTCATTTAAACTATTGGTTATGCCTTTCAATACAACAGTTGTAACATCATCAATGCGGATGATGAATGTTGCAAACAGCCCCGGGTTTTTTAATTCCTGGCCATGATTATAAGCCCAAAAGCCATCACGTATATAATTGTTTTGGATAGAAGAATGATTTTGTATCACATCAAACCCACAATGATGGTTGGTTAACAACAAACCTTTATCAGAAATAACTTCGGCGGTACAAAAGCCGCCAAAACTTACGATGGCATCTTTTAAACTCCCTTTGTTGATGTTGTAAATGTCGCTGGCATTAATTTTCATGCCCATCCGCTTCATTTCTTTTTCATTAAGCGATTGCAGCAATTGTGGCAGCCACATGCCTTCTTCGGCAAAGCCTTTAAAGAAAAGAGATATACTGATAATTAATAAGAGAAGATATTTTTTCATATGCAAAGTTTAATCAGGCAAATTTAAGCAATTAATAACTGTTTGTTTAATCCGTTCATAAAACAGTCATTTCTCAGTTTGAAAAGTTGTCAGGCTGAGCTTGTCGAAGCCGGTATAATTTCTTTATGTAACCCGCCTTCGACAAGCTGCTAATGACAAGTATTTTAAAAGGTTGATAAACAATTTTTTACAAAAATTGAATTTAGCCACTAAGACTCGAAGACACAACGGAAAATGCGAAGCATTTTTCTACTTCGTGCCTTCGAGCCTTTGTGGCAAGCCTTTTTTCACAGCGAAGCTGAGAAAAAATTTTCTTATTGTCATTTGCAAAGAGCTTAAACTTTTTTTATGAGTGCCTCAGGCTGACAGC
>JANOVD010000196.1:0-2174 GCA_031417255.1 Chitinophagaceae bacterium | reverse complement strand
CACACAACCAGATACATCGATTAATAATTAAAAAACACAGTTATGATTAAGCTTCAGATCATCGGCAATCTTGGTAAAGATTGCATCGTAAAAGAAATCAACGGTAAACACGTTATCAATTTCAGCGTAGCACACACTGAACGTTTTAAAGATGCACAGGGTGTTCAAAAAGAAAGAACTACCTGGGTAGAATGTGCTTATTGGACAGACCGCACAGCCATTGCGCCGTATTTGTTAAAAGGTACCATGGTTTTTGCCGAGGGTTCACCCGAGGCCGATCCATATACCAACAAAGAAGGACAGCCTGCAGCAACTTTACGCATGAGGGTTCAAACCGTTCAGTTGTTGGGTGGTAACAAAGATAACCAGGGGGCAACTGCCGGTAATGTTACCAATACCGGAATGGGTACGGCGCCTGTTGTAAAAACAGAGCCTGCAAATACAGCTTCGCCGGTTGATGATTTGCCGTTCTAAGAATTTATTCCCACAAAGGCGCAAAGCTCACAAAAGTTTTTTTTGAACTATTATTTTCTTTGTGTTCTCTGTGTCTTTGTGGGATTTGTTTTTAGTGAGATATTATTTTTCATAATAGTTTTATCTTGTGCAAAACGATTTGCATGAAAAATAAGATCCTTATTCTCTTTTCTTTTTTCTTCTTTTCTCTGGTGAGCTTGTCGATCCATAAACTCTTTGCCCAAAAAAACTTTGTCCGCTACGTTGATCCTTTTATCGGTACAGGTGGCCACGGCCATACATACCCTGGTGCTGTGCTGCCACATGGCATGGTGCAGTTAAGCCCCGATACCCGGCTGGATGGATGGGATGGCTGTGGCGGATACCACTATTCTGATAATTATATTTACGGCTTTACCCATACTCATCTCAGCGGAACAGGTGTGAGTGATTATGGCGATATTTTATTAATGCCGATGAATGGAACGCCATCACGGGATAATAAAATATACGGTTCTGCATTTTCTCATGCCAATGAAAAAGCATCGGCGGGTTTTTATTCTGTTAAGCTGGAGGATGATAATATTCTGGCAGAATTAACTACCACAACCCGGGTTGGTTTTCACCGGTATACATTTTCCGGTTCAACCAATAATCATGTGATCATTGATCTGAAACACCGTGATGAAGTAATAGAATCTTCCTTAGTGATATTAAATGACCATACCATTGCAGGCCTCAGGCACAGCAGGGCATGGGCCACCAACCAGTATGTATATTTTGTTATTGAGTTTTCAACACCATTTATTAATAACGGTATTTGGGCTGATGATACTTTGCAGGCAGCAAAAACCCCGGGCGTGGAAAACAGTAAAAACCTGAAAGGCTTTTTTACATTCAACAGTAAAATGGTAAAAGCTAAAGTAGCCATATCGGCAGTTAGTATTGAAGGCGCACAAAATAATCTTGCCAAAGAATTACCGGGTTGGGATTTTGATAAAACAAAAGCAACTGCAGAAAAAATATGGAATAAGGAATTGAGCAGGATAGATGTGAGCAGCAACGACGTTAAACAACTACGTACTTTTTATACTGCCTTATACCACACGGCAATTGTACCCAACATTAACCAGGATGTGGACGGGCAATACCGGGGCAGAGATAATAAAATTCATACTGCAAACGGCTTTACCAACTATTCTGTTTTTTCGCTTTGGGATACTTATCGTGGCGCACATCCTTTGTATACAATCATTGATCAAAAGCGAACACTGGATTATATAAAATCTTTTCTGGTTCAATACCAACAGGGAGGCAGGCTGCCCGTTTGGGAACTCAGCAGTTGCGAAACCGATTGTATGATTGGTTATCACAGTGTGCCGGTGATCGTTGATGCATATATGAAAGGCATTAATAAATTTGATACAAAACTGGCGCTTGAAGCCATGAAGAAAAGTGCCACCTGGAACCACCTTGGATTACCGGCACTGATGGATCATGGGCTTTTAGAAATGGATGATGAACATGAAAGTGTAAGTAAAACACTCGAATATGCTTATGATGACTGGTGCATTGCACAGTTTGCAAAAGCGCAGGGCAATATGGCTGATTATAACAACTATATAAAAAGAGCACAGGCCTATAAAAATATTTTTGATGTGCAAACCGGTTTTATGCGCCCACGCAAAAACGGTAACTGGCTTTCGCCTTTTGACCCACGT
>JANOVD010000195.1:0-3673 GCA_031417255.1 Chitinophagaceae bacterium | reverse complement strand
AATCAAAAATGGTTAATCCATTATACCCACCTGCTACAATACGGCCTGTGGGAAAAGTATTGGAAAGCGGTACAAAATTCCAGAACCCTTTGTTTACTGAAATAGGTTCTGCTGTGTTGTTCTTTACAGCAAAAGCGCCTTCATGATGGCCCATCAGCAGTTGATTGTTGATATTGGCCAGGCTCCAGGTTTGCCCTTTAGCATTGGCTACGGCTGTAAAATTTCCCCTGCTGAAACTCATATCCTGCACGGGTTGCAGTGGCACGCTGAACAGGCCGTTGGAAGTGCCTAAAAATAATTGCCTGTCAAATATGATGGCATTATATCCCGATCCATCCTGCAGCATGGGTTTAATCTGTTTTATTGAACTGTTGTAAGTAATCAGGTCAATTCCATTATCGAGGCCAAGCCATAAATTACGCTGACTGTCTAAAAAAATACTCAGTACATTATTATTCTGCAGTCCTTCTGTTCTTGCAAAACTTTGTATGATATTACCTTTTGTATCTGTAATATAAATGCCATTATTATTGGTGGCCAAAGCAATCCATTCTTTATTGATAGGGGTGGCAGCATAAATCCTTTCATTTTTAAACAACTGGTTATTTACTGATTGCAAAAGGGAAATGCGTGTGTCGGATAAAACAAAAAGCCCGTTCTTTAAAGTAGTGATAATGGCGCTGTCTTTTTGTGTGGATATTATGCCGGTAACCGGATCGTTTACGGGAAGAATATTTTCTGCAAAAACCGGAGCCCAAACTTCATTTTCAAATTTCAGCAGGCCGGTGGCATAATCGTGAGCATAAAGCTTTCCATTGCATTCTCCCAAATAAGTCCATTCAGATGGAGCATTAAAAACTGCAACAGCCCGGTCGGTGAACTTGAAAATTTTCCTGGATGACCGGAAATAAATATTGCCTTTAAATGCCACAATATCCCACACATCGCCAAAAGACCTGTCTTTAGCAGCAATTTGATCAATAAGAGAATAATAAAGCAACCTGCCATTGGCAGCAGGCGCAAAATATCCCAGTTCATCCTGTCCGCCAACATATATACGGTTGGCTGCCCCAATTTCAACCGAACGCACATTGGTTTTATTGGGCAGGGGATGATTATTCCAATACCTGCCATCAAAACTCAGCAAGCCTTCATTATTGGCAAAGTAAACAATACCATTCTTATCCTGTTTAATATCCCAGTTCTGCAGGCCGGCTTTATAGGTTTGCTTTGAATAATTAATAATATCAGGGAAGCCAATTGTATTTTGACAAATTACCTGTAGCGGAAAGCAAATCAATAAAAGTAATTGTTTCATATTTTATTGTAGAATCGTAAGTGTAATTATACAAAAAAAATGTGACGTAGTATTGATGTAGTGTAAATAGCTTAAAAATATACATTTTATAAGTACTGATGTAGTAATGATGTGGTACAATATCTTAAAATTGAAGTGGTATAATCTACTTTTGCATTTCGGATTCTGCTATTTTTTGATTCACTAAAACGAGCGCTATATGAAATTAAAAACTGCTATGCTATGTCTCGGTATTTTTCTGGGCATTTTTTCTCATCAGGCCTTAGGGCAAAACATTACCACTTCGGGTAAAGTAAAAAACAAAGCTACCGGCGATCCGGTTGTTGGTGCAAGTATTAACCTTCAGGGGTCAAATACAACCATAACATCCGACGCATCGGGAAATTTCACTATTTCGCTACCCAAAGGAGGTAAATTAACCATTACCTCTGTAGGATATTCGCCAACAAGTATCCAGATTAATAAAGCAGGCTCTGTTACTATTTTAATGGACGAGTCAACTACAAATCTGGATGAAGTAATTGTAGTAGGCTACGGTACGCAAAAGGTAACCAAGGTTTCTGGTGCAATTACTGGGGTTAAGGCAGAAGCTATTTCAAAATTGAAACCGGTACGGGTTGAAGATGCCATACAGGGAGCTTCGGGTGTAAATGTTATTCAAAGCGGTTCGCCCGGAGCCTCACCATTAATACTTATAAGAGGTATTCCTTCTTATAGAAATAACGGGCCATTGATAGTTGTTGATGGTGTGCCTCAATCGCAGGCCGATTTAAATTCAATAAACCCCGGTGATATAGAAAGTATTAATGTATTAAAAGATGCCGCTACTGCTGCCATTTATGGCGTAAGCGGTGGTAACGGCGTAATAATTGTAACTACAAAAGCCGGACGTAAAAATCAAAAAACAGAATTTAATGTTGTAAGTACATACGGTATACAGGAAGTTGCCAATACGGTACCTGTATTAAATGCATCTGAATATGCTGCAATTATAAATGAAGGCAGCACCACTTCTGGTGGCAATATTATTTTTCCCAATCTTTCACTTTTAGGAAAAGGAAGCGATTGGCAAAAAGAAATTTTTAAACAGGCATCCATACAATCGCATAATATCGCCGCAAGAGGCGGATCTGAAAAAATTACCTACTTTTTATCGGGTGCATATTTAAGCCAGGGCGGCATTGTAGGCGGCAATGATAAATCAAAGTTTAACCGTATAAACTTCACATCCAATGTGGCTTTTGATCTTACGTCTAAACTGAAGTTTATTTTAAATGCCAATTATGTAAACCTTAGCTCAAAAGGCATTCAGGAAAATTCTTTCAACAGTATTATTGGCAGCGCATTAAATTATGATCCTACTGTACCGGTTTTAAATACCGTACCCAACACAGTTGGCCAATATGGTTTCAGTAACCTGCTTTTATCAGAAATTTTTAATCCGCTTACAAAACTGGAAAATACCTATAACAAAAATGTAGGTAATAAGCTTTACGGAAAATTTGAATTACAGTATGAAGTAATTAAGAACCTGAAGCTGAGCACACGTTTTGGATACACCAAATATGATGGTAATGCCAAAACATTTACGCCGCTTGTGTTTTACGGGTTAAATAATGTAGATAACTCAATGAACGGCGATGGTACAACAGTTGCCGGCAAGCACAACAGTGTGGCACAGGAAAAAGCTAACTACAATCAATTTACCTATGAGTTGTTTGGTAATTATAATTTTAAATTATTAACGAACCATGACTTTGAAACCACAGTTGGTTTCTCCATGTCTAAATCAAGCGGTAACACCGCCGGTACAAGCAGGCAGGATGTACCTTTTAACAGTTGGGCTTTTGCTGATTATACTGCCGCAACAGGTACAAATTCTCCAACTAACCTGAATGCTGCCACAGGTTATTATTATCAATACGAAAAAAGAAATGCTTCTTTATTTGGCAGAATAAATTACGATTATAAAGAAAAATACCTTGTCTCAGTAACTGCACGCCGTGATGGATCTACCTCATTTGGTAAAGCTAATAAGTGGGGCATTTTTCCATCGGGTTCTTTAGGCTGGGTAGTTAGCAAAGAGAATTTTTTCAAATCGAAATTTATTGATTTTCTTAAAATACGTGGCAGCTACGGATCATTGGGAACCGATAATATTACGCCACAGGACAGAACCATCTTAACCGATTACCTGGCTTCTTTGTATGGATCTGGCAACAGCATTGGTTATACTTATGGTAACAATTTTATTTCAGGATCTACATTGGCATCTTTAGGTAATGAAAATATTGGTTGGGAAAAACAACTGCAGATGAATATCGGCTTTGATATGAATTTCTATAAAAACAAATT
>JANOVD010000194.1:0-10345 GCA_031417255.1 Chitinophagaceae bacterium | reverse complement strand
AAAATATTTTTGGGCAAGTTTGCTCTTGTCAATTTTAAAAGAAACGGGGAGTTCAAAAAGTTCAAAGTAATTCATAAGGCAAATGTAATGATTCGCTTTTTTTAAAACACATTTATCAAATGCAGATTAAAACGGTCTAGGAATTTTTTTACAAAAAAAATAATTTAGCCACAAAGGCACCAAGGCACTAAGGAAAATGCTACGCATTTTTTCAGCTTCTTACCTTAGTGCGGCTCCATCTTACTGTACAGCAGAAAAAAATCTGTGTTAATTTGTGTACTGAGTTTGTTGAAGTATTCGTGGCAAACTACAAATTGCGCAGCAATTTCCCTTTTGTGTCTTTGTGCCTTTGTGGCTAATATGCTTTGCGTAGCAAAGCTCCTGAAATCTTACTGGTAGGAATTCTTTTTAGCAACTAAAGACCTTAAATACAGACTTCATTTAAAATCTAAAATGTAAATTGCCGCTTTAAATTAACGATTGATGCTGCAAATTGGATTAATACGGGAAGGAAAGATACCACATGACAACCGGGTGGCGCTTACACCGGCACAATGTAAATGGCTGCATATGAATTTTGATGATGTGCAGGTAGTTGCCCAACACGCTGATATACGTTGCTATACCGACCAGGAATACGAAAGGGCAGGAGTGCAGGTAAAAGAAGACCTGGGCGAATGCAATCTTTTACTGGGCATTAAAGAAGTGCCTGTTGATATGCTGCTGGAAGGAAAAAGATACATGTTTTTTTCGCATACCAAAAAAATGCAACCGGCAAACCAAAAATTATTTAAGGCATTACTTGATAAAAAAACTACGCTCATTGATTATGAATGCCTGGAACATGTAGATGGCACCCGTATAATTGGCTTTGGTTTTTTTGCCGGTATAGTTGGCGCTCACAATGGCATGATGGCTTATGGAAACCGTACAGGCGCTTTTGCATTACAACGGGTTGGTTCGGTTAACAGTTTTCAAAAACTGATACACACTTATTTTGGTTTAAAACTGCCCAATATTAAAATTGCTGTAACCGGTACCGGGCGTGTGGCGCATGGTGTGCTGGAAATTATGAATTTGATGGGCATACATGAAGTGGAGACTGACGAATACCTGGAGAAAGAATTTACATACCCTGCTTATGTACATTTAAAAGGCGCCAACCTGTATGCACATAAAGAAACAGGAAAATACAACCGTGCCGATTTTCATGCCAATCCGCAAAATTATTATTGCAGGTTTACCGAGTATATTTCAAACACCGATATTTTGATCAATGGTATTTACTGGGAAAAAAATATTGCCCGCCTGTTTGAAATGGATGAACTTAAAAAAGAAAATTTCAGAATACAAACCATTGCTGATATAACCGATGACCTCAACGGCTCGGTACCCTGCAACCTGGGCGACAGTACCATTGCCAACCCTGTTTATGGTGTAGATAAAACCAGCTTTGAAAAAACAGCTCCTTACCTGCCAAACTCGGTTGATGTAATGGCTGTAGGCAATTTGCCCAATGAGCTGGCACGGGATGCAAGCCGTTATTTTGGTGAGCAATTGATAAAATATGTGCTGGATGATATACGGCTTGGTGGCAGTAAACTTATTGAACATGCAACTATGGTTGATGCCGGAAAACTGAATGAACCTTACCTATATATGAAAGATTATGCAGGATTGTAGTACCGATTGGATTTTGTCTTTACCCAACCGGTATTTACCAAAGGCCATCACACAAAGGCTTTTATGAATTTCAGCCAAGCCACATTACGCTAAAATGAAATTCAGTTTGGTAAATTACAAGTAGAGATAATAATCTTTTAGCAACGCAATAAAATCTGATGTGTAATTGTGATTGGTATCTTTTATAATTATTTCGCTTTTTTCAAATTCTTTTTCTTTACGGCTGAAAAAAAGGATGCCCCTGAAAAATTTATGTTTCATGGTTTGTTTTGCCAATATTTGTTTGTTTAGATGAAAGCCGGCCTTTGTTGCTTCTGTTATAAAATATTCTACCCGCTGATAAGGCAGTAACACCGCAAAAAATCCATCTGCAGCCAGATGTATATCTATAACCTGTACGAGCTGGATTAATGAAAGTGAATTATTGTGCTTTGCTTTATTTTTTGCTTTATCAGGCGATTGCAGGTCATCTTCAAAAAAAGGCGGATTGGAAATGATACAATCGTAAAGTTTACCCGGATCAAAAACTAAAATATCTTCATTAAAAATATGGATACGGTCTGCCCAGGGTGAAGCTGCAACATTTCCTTTGGCCTGTATTGCAGCCTCTTTATCTATTTCAATAGCATCAATTTTTACAGAATTATTTTTTTGAGCAAACATGAGCGATAATAATCCTGTGCCCGTTCCGATGTCTAAGCAGTTGGCAGTTGACTCCCGATAGCTATCGGGATTGCAGTCGGCAACCAGCGCCCCAAACAAACAGGCATCTGTACATACTTTCATGGCACATTTATCCTGGTGAATGTTGAATTGTTTAAATTGGAAATAGTTATTTGACATATAAGCTGTAAGATACAAGCTATGAGCTACAAGCCGTAAGCTACAAGGGGGTAGTCAGTATTTTTAGGCTTGTCCCTTGTGGCTAACTCCCTCCTAGCTTCTTCTCACCATTCGGCTCTTGCAGTAGGACTGATGCTAAGTTCTGTAAAATCTTTTTCTAAAAATTTATAATAGCCGGTAATGGCTATCATGGCGGCATTATCGGTACAATATTCAAAAGCTGGAATAAAACTGTTCCAGTTTTCTTTTTCTGCCATTTCAATAAATGCTTTTCGTAAACCGCTGTTTGCGCTAACACCACCTGCCAGGCAAATATCTGTTATGCCGGTTTCTGTTGCGGCTTTTTTTAGTTTGTTTAATAAGATGCTTACAATCCTTTGCTGCACCGATGCACAAATATCATCCATGTTCTCATCAATAAATTTTTGGCGGGTTGGTTCATCGGCTAAAAATGCTGACTTAAATAAATTACTGGCACCTGCATTTTTTAAAAAATAAAGTATGGAGGTTTTTAACCCTGAGAAACTAAAATTCAAACCTGGTATTTGTGGTTCAGGAAATTTAAAACGTTTGGGATCTCCGTTGGCTGCATGTTTATCAATCAGCGGCCCGCCGGGATAGGGCAGCCCGAGCATTTTTGCAGTTTTATCAAAAGCTTCACCTGCGGCATCATCAATGGTTTCGCCAATTACTTTTAACCGGGTGGGAGAGTCGCATTGCACAATTTGTGTGTGCCCACCGCTAACCGTTAAACATAAAAACGGAAAGGAAGGTTTCCTCTCAGCAATAAGATTGGCTAACACATGTGCCTGCATATGATGCACAGCAATGAGTGGTTTATCCAATGCCAGTGAAAGCGATTTAGCAAACTGGGTACCAACCAATAGAGAACCAATTAAGCCAGGGGCCTGGGTAAAGGCAATGGCATCTATAGTTGACAATTGGCTCCCGATAGCCATCGGGATGGCAATTTGCAATGCAGCATCTACAACCGGTACAATGTTTTGCATATGTGCACGGCTGGCCAGTTCGGGTACTACGCCGCCATACTGCTCATGTACGGTTTGATTGGCAATAATATTTGATAAAATTTTTCCATCAACGCAAACCGATGCGGCAGTTTCGTCGCAACTTGATTCAATGGCTAAAATGCAAATACTGTTGCCCCCAACCCCTGAAGGGGAGTTATAAATAGATTCTGACATATTGCAAAAATAGCCTTCTGGTATTTAAATTAAATGATGTTTTGATTAGCATGCTCCAGGTTCCCCCTTCAGGGGGCGGAGGGGGTGTATTTTATTTTCCCCTTATCGCCGCCACCGGATCCATTTTGGCGGCCTGCGATGCCGGAATAATACCAGCCAGTATACCAACCGAAACACAAATGATAATGGTAACAAATAACATGGGTACAGAAATATAGACCGGGAATTTTAATGGTCCTGATAATATAAGTGTGAGGATATAAACAAAGAATAAACCAATAGCACCGCCTAAAATGCACAGCACCGTAGCTTCCATCAAAAATTCAAAAAGAATACTGCTCTTTTTGGCACCGATGGCTTTTTTTAATCCAATCACAGCGGTTCTTTCCCTTACAGTAACAAACATAATATTGGCAATTCCAAACAGTCCTACAATTAAACTGATGCCTCCGATGATGGCGCCAACAACATTTACCGTTGTAAAAAATCCGGTAATTGCTTTACTGAAAGCTTCAACACTGTTCAACGAAAAATTATCTTCCTGTGTTGGGCTTAACCGGCGTATCTGGCGCATGATGCCTTTTAATTCGTCCATTAAAGCAGCGGGTGTAACTCCGTCTTTTCCTTTTGCAATTAAAATTGGGTTGGCGTTTTCTTCCTGAAACAATTGTTTACAAAATTTATAAGGCAGCATGATGCAGTTATCATAATCCCAGCCAATCATATTCTTCCCTTCTTTTTTAATAACGCCAACAATGGTTGCCTTTTTTCCTTTAATATCAATATGTTTTCCCAAAGCCCTTTCGGTACTGCCAAATAATTCTTCGGCATTGGTAAAACCAATCAAACAAACATTACTGCCGGCATTAAATTCGCTTGCCGAAAAAAAACGGCCCTGGTTAAAATTCAGTGGCTGAATGGTCATTTGTTCTTCATTGATACCATACACACTTACACTTTGCAGCAGATCATCTTTGTGCGAAATACTGCCTCCTGTCTGCATTAAAAAAGCAATATCATCCAGTAGTACTGCCCGTTGCTTAACCATTTCCGCTTCTTCATATTTGGGTGTTGGCCTTGCCCTGAATTTCCAGATGGGTTGATCGGGCCCGCCGCTGTAATCCCATTTATCAATATAGATGGTATTACTGCCCAGGCTTTTTACTTCGTTCTGAATATTGCGTTCAAGGCTATTAACTGTAGCCAAAACACCTATAATGCAAAAAATGCCGAAAGCAACACCGGTAAGGCTTAGGGCTGTGCGGAGTTTATTAACCCTCAGTTCCTGAAAAGTTAATTTTAATGAATTGCGGATGATGTTTAGCGATTTACGCATAGATCAAAATTACGTGATGCAAATTGATTTGTTTGTGGAAATATATGAGTGGCTTTTATGGGCCCGGCTTCAGTATTACTATTTAACTTCAGTGGCGTCGCACTCTTGTACTATATAACTTTATTCATCCGTTTTCAAACCTTACCTTTGCGCCCTAAAAACAGCAGTTAGCTGTTAGTCATTAGCTATTAGCCCAAGGCTTCCTGCTAACAGCTAACCGCAAAAGGCTAACAGCTTTCTTTAATGAAGTACATCAACGAAATAAACAAACGCAAAACATTCGCCATCATCTCTCACCCCGATGCCGGTAAAACAACCCTAACTGAAAAGTTTTTGTTGTTTGGCGGTGCTATACAAACTGCCGGTGCGGTAAAAAGCAATAAAATAAAAAAGCATGCCACCAGCGATTTTATGGAAATTGAGCGCCAGCGTGGTATCAGCGTGGCTACCAGTGTAATGACGTTTGAATATGATGGACATCTTATTAACCTGTTAGATACACCGGGCCATAAGGATTTTGCAGAAGATACTTACCGCACATTAACAGCGGTTGACAGTGTGGTATTGGTTATTGACAGCGTTAACGGCGTAGAGGCACAAACCCGGCGGCTGATGGAAGTAATTGCCATGCGTAATACGCCGGTAATTGTTTTTATAAATAAAATGGACAGGGATGGTAAAAACCGTTTTGACCTGTTGGAAGAAATTGAAAATGAATTGAAGATTCAATTACACCCCATGACCATTCCCATTAACAGCGGTAAAGATTTTAAGGGTGTGTACGATCTGCATAAAAAAAGCTTGGTACTGTTTACTGCAGGCACCAAGGCCAATGATGAAGATGTGCTGGAGATAAAAGACCTGAACGATGAGATACTGAATAAAAAAATAGGAGCAAAGGATGCTGATACTTTACGTGAAGATGTGGAATTGATTGACGGAGTTTACGGTGCATTAAATAATGCAGATTATTTATCGGGCAAAACTGCACCGGTATTTTTTGGCAGTGCTGTAAATAATTTTGGTGTAAAAGAAATGCTGGATACTTTTATCCGCATTGCACCAACGCCCAGGCCCCGGAATACCACTACAAGAGATATTAAACCTGAGGAAGATAAATTCAGCGGATTTATTTTTAAGATACATGCCAACCTGGATCCCAAGCACCGGGACCGGATTGCTTTTTTACGGGTGTGCAGCGGCCGGTTCGAACGCAATGCTTATTACCATCATGTGCGTATGAATAAGGACTTGCGGTTTAATAATCCGTATAGTTTCCTTGCACGCCAGAAAGAAGTGATTGATGATGCTTACCCCGGCGATGTGGTGGGTTTATTTGATACCGGTAACTTTAAAATAGGCGATACCATGACGGAAGGCGAAGACTTTTTCTTTACCGGCATACCCAGCTTTTCGCCTGAAATTTTTAAGGAGGTTGTTAACAAAGATCCAATGAAAACAAAGCAGTTGGAAAAAGGTTTGAGTCAGCTTACCGATGAAGGAGTAGCACAATTGTTCACCCAGTTTGGAGGGAATAAAAAAATAATTGGCTGTGTGGGCGAGTTACAGTTTGAAGTGATACAATACCGGCTTTTACAGGAGTACGGCGCATCGGTACAAATGAATAACCTGCCGTTTTTTAAAGCCTGCTGGCTTACCAGTAAAGACCCTAAAAAGTTAGACGACTTTATCCGCTACAAACAAGCCAATATTGCATTGGACAAAGACGAACACCTGGTTTACCTGGCGCAAAGCGAATGGTTTTTAAATACCGAAATTCAGAACAACCCCGATATTAAATTTCATTTTACGAGTGAGATACATAAGTAATTGACAATACGCAATTGGCAATATGCAAAGAGTAAAATAAAATTGTTAAGTTTACAGTATGTACAGGCTTGATAAAACCATATCTAAAGCACAAACTTTTTCAGAGGCAGAAAAGAGCAATATTTTTGAAAAAACTGTTTCACTTTCTGAAAGATTAAACCAGGGTTGGTATCTTTCTGCAATGGTGCACAGTGTAGATCCTTATAACCCAATAAAAATGGAAAAGCAGTTAGTTAGCATAAGAAAACACACAAAATAATGGCTAACATTTTCAATGAAGATTTTAGAGATTTTATTGATGCCTTAAATAAGCAGGAAGTAGAATATTTGCTTGTGGGTGGCTATGCTGTTATTTTGCATGGTTACAGAAGGTCAACCGGCGATATGGATGTTTGGGTTAATGTTACAGCCGAAAATCATAAAAAACTTATTAAATCTTATTTGACTTTTGGGTTGCCAACAGCTGATATTTCTGAGGAGAATTTTTTAAGAAATGATGAGATGGACGTATTCACTTATGGAACACCTCCTACATGTATTGAGATTTTAAAAAAAGTAAAAGGCTGTACGTTTGATGAGGCTTACAAGATCAGTAAAGTTTATGATGAAAGCGGTTTGTCAATAAAATTTTTACATATAAACACTCTAATCGAAGCTAAAAAAGCTGCAGGCCGCTACAAAGATTTAGATGATATTGAAAAACTCACCCAATAAACTTATCATTCCCGCAATTTAAACGAAACCGAACCATTGGTTTTTTCGGTACTCTTTATATTTACTTCGTATCTTTTTTCACCATCGTAAATAACCATTAATGCTGTGTTTGGCGGTATGCTGCCCAGGTTTTCGGCATACATCTGCAATTCGTTTCGCTGGTTGCCGGGTAAAATTTTAATATAAAACGTGAGTGGTTTTTCGGTAAGCAGTTTATGGGTGGTTAAAATCGAATCATTATAGATCAGTGTAATGCTGTCGCCATCAACCACACCATTATCATAAAGTGTAACAGAAATCGAATCATGGTCAACCGTAATTTCTTTTACGAGTTCATTTATTCTCTTTTCCAGTACAACAGGTTTTACCACTTCAACAGGTTTCACCAGTTCGGCAGGTTTGGGTTTTATTGGTTCTTTTATTTCATTACACAGCGAAAATATTTCTTCGTCATTTAATGCCCGGTTATAAATCCTGATGTCATCCAGGTCTCCGTTTAACCAAAAAGGGAAAATATCATCATCCGATTTGCCAAAAAACAGGTCTTCGGTATTGGTAAAGGTTTCCGGAAAAATTACTGTGTATTTTAAAATGCAATCAACATACAGCTTTGCCGTTTTGCCATCATTGGTATATAGTACATTGTACCATTGGTTCTTTTTAATAAAATCACCGGGGTAAGGTGTTAGTACAGTTCCGGTTCCCCTGAAATTCTGATGAAGCGTATCGCAAATAGAACCATTACAACCGGAACCGGCAGAGTAAAGTGCATCATCAAAACGCAGGGCATAATTACCGGGGTTATAATTTCCGCCGCCTTTGCTGATGAGCTGGCTGGCGTGACAGATATCATAATAAAACCCGGTTGGCCTTACCCAAACCGACAGGGAGATCTGGCCTTTAAAATTCAGTGTTGGTTTGTTTGTAATACGCATGTATTGATACACACCATTAAAATGATAGGCACTGTTTGGATTTCCAAACCTGTCTGCCGTAATGGTTGCATTATTAAAAACGGGATTGTTGTTATTGCCGCTTACATCGTTGGCATTACCGTTAAAAGGGTAGTAAGCCTGTAAACCTTTTTCCAGGTTTACCTGTGCAAAACAAAATTGAGTGATAAACAAACAGCAACATAATAATCTAATCATACAAAAAAAAGGAAATTAAGTGCATAAAATTAAGCATCTCCCGGTATTATGCAGATTTAATAAATAAGTGATTTGTTAATTTGTTTACCTGATCAATATAAAACTGCCTTTTTGTTCTTCAGTGCCGCAATTGGTTTTTGCTTTTATTAAATACACATAAGTGCCTGCCAGGGCAGGTTTACCTTTATAAGTTCCATCCCAGCATTTACCGGCATTTGCCGTTGCAAAAACCTGTTCGCCATACCTGTTAAAAATATAGAATTGCAGTTGCTGTATATACATCCAGTTCTTTAATCCATAGCAATCATTCCTGCTGTCGGCATTTGGTGTAAATGCATTGGGCATGTAGCGGGCAAGGCTGGCGGTATTATTATTAAATACTGTAACACTGCCGGTATTTGTACAACCTGTTGCATCGGTTACCAAAACGGTATAGGTTTGTGTACTTGCAGGTGTTGCTACAGGGTTAGCAATTGAAGTATTACTCAATCCGGTTGATGGCGACCATAAATATTGGTTTCCGCCCGATGCAAAAAGATTTGCAGAACGAAATGCACAATCAATATCATTTGTTTTACCTGCATTAATTACCGGTGCAGGTAAAACGGTTAATAAAGTGGTGAAGGTACTATCGAAGCCGCATGTATTTTCGGTTATTAAAACGTTGTATAAAGTTGTTTGTGGTGGATTGGCTTGAGGATTAATAATGGTTGCGTTAGAAAGATAAGTAGCCGGGCTCCATAAATAACTAACCCTTGTTCCATTATTGCCATTCAGTTGTACAGATTGCTGCTGACAAATAATAAACGACGGAGGTTGTTTTAGTGAATCGGGCGAAATGATAATAATTGTTACCTGATCGGTGTTTTTACATCCTTTAAGATCGGTACCGGTAACTGTATAAGTTTGTCCGGCCAGGCCATTAAATACAGGGTTGGCAATTGCAGGATTACTTAATCCGGAAGCAGGGTTCCAGGAATAGGTTTGTGCACCTGTTGTAGTTAAAATTATATTCTGGGCTATGCAAATTGTGGTATCGGGTATGGTTTGTACAACAGGCAGGGGATTTACAGTTACATCAACACTGTCGGTAGCTTTACAGCCGGCTGAAGAAGTACCGGTAACATATACTTTGTGCGAAAAATTATCAATATAGTTTGGATTGGCAATGGTTGGGTTGCTTACATAAACAGCCGGACTCCACAGGTATGATGCAGCATTTGAAATAGTTGTAAGTGTAAGTAAAGAAAATCTGCAAATTGCAGTATCGCCAATTGTATTTATAAGCGGAAGCGGATTTAAATAAATTGTTACCGAATCAATGGAAGTACAACTTGCAGCACCGGTAACATTAAGATAGAAAGTTGTTGTGCTGCTGATGGTAGCAATTGGGTTTTGAATATTGGGATTATTAAGATAGATAGCCGGCGACCATAAATAAGGTCCGCCAACGGCTGTACCGTTCAAGGTTACTGAGACAGTTCCGCTGGTACAAATTGAAGTGTCTGCTCCTGCTTCTGCATTAACCCCTGGTAAAGCATTAACGTCTATAAAAGTACTGTCCATGCAGCCATTAATATCTG
>JANOVD010000193.1:0-12677 GCA_031417255.1 Chitinophagaceae bacterium | reverse complement strand
AGAAAAAAGGGCTGCAGAGCTCATCATTGCCAACAAAGAATTGCTGGCATTCACTTATATATCAAGCCACGATCTGCAGGAGCCGCTGCGTAAAATACAAACCTTCGTTACCATCATTCTCGAAAATGAAAATAAAAACCTGTCGGAAAAAGGAAAATATAATTTCCTGCGGATGCAGGTGGCAGCAAACAGAATGCAGCAGCTCATTGATGATCTGCTTGCTTTTTCCCGTATAAACACTACCGATCATAAATTTGAAAATACAGACCTCAGCACCATTATTGAAGAAGTAAAAAATGAGTTGAGGGATGTTATCCAGGAAAAACATGCAACCATCAAAGTAACCGGTATCTGTGCTGCAAACATCATCCCGTTTCAATTTCGCCAGCTTTTGTATAACCTGGTAAGCAATGCACTTAAATTTTCGAAGCCCGATATCCCATCACATATTGTTATAAACGGCCGCATTGTAAATGGCAGCCAACTTAACAATGCCGGGCTGTTTGTACCTGCCGTTACAAATGAGGCGGATAAAACCATACCTGAAAAATTTTCGCCCGAAAAAAATTATTGCCATATCAGTATCAAAGACAACGGCATTGGTTTTGAGCCGCATTTCAGCGAACGCATATTTGGTGTGTTTCAAAAACTGCACAGCAAAGAAGTTTATAAAGGCACCGGTATCGGGCTGGCCATTGTAAAAAAAATTACAGAAAATCACAAAGGCTTTATTACAGCCACAGGCGAATTAAACAAAGGTGCTGAGTTTAATATTTTTATTCCGGCCGATTGAAAACGAAAACGCCTGTTTATAATCTTCAAAAAAACAGGTTTATGAGGCTGTCTCAAAAGTAATATTTTCGTATTTCCCACAGAAACACGAAGGCCACAAAGGTGTAATAATCAATTAAGAAATTTCTTTGTGCCTCTTTGTGGGAGACCGCTTTTAAGACAGCCTCCGTGTGAATAATGCAACTTATTTAATATATTCTGTAATGTTTACCGATAAAAGGATACCTACCTTAACTGTCTGATATTCCACCCATAAATCAAATGCAAACCAAGCCAAAATGAAATCAATTTTGTTAATTGAAAACAATGCTGATATTCTGGAGAATTTAAAGGAATACCTGGAACTGGAAGGGTATCAGATATTATCAACCAATAATGAAAAAAGAGGACTGGAACTGGCGATGGAATTTATTCCCGACCTCATCATTTGTGATATGCCAAAACCCGGTATTGACGGGCATGAAGTTTTAAAATTGATCATCAACACTTCGCAAACTGCCGAAATACCTTTTATTTTCTGCACAACAGCGTGTGAATCAAAAAACAAAGCTGATGCTTTGAAACTTGGAGCAGATGATTATATTGTAAAACCTTTTGAACTGGAAACAATTTTAAACATGACCAGGAACTACATACATGCAGGAAGCAAAAGACAAAAATTTTTATGTTGACTGATACAACTTTAAAACTGCAAAGCCTTAATATTTTATTGGTTGAAGACAACTTGTTGAATGCAAAACTGGTTTCGGTTTTATTTGCACAACGGGGCATTGCATTACAGTTTGCTGTAAATGGCAAAGAAGCCATTGAAAAAATAAAAATAAATAATTTTGATATTGTGCTGATGGATATGGAAATGCCTGTGATGAACGGATACCAGGCAACAACAATAATCAGGCATGTGTTACATAATAATATTCCCATCATTGCCCTCACAGCCCATGTTTTGCATGGCGAAAGGGAAAAATGCCTGCAACTGGGCATGAATGATTATGTTGCAAAGCCCATTGATACAACCGTTCTTTTAAAATCAATTTATAACTTAACCAGCACCGGCAAAACTGTTTTGGTAAACCCGGTTTTTCCTATACCACGCTCCCACCCTGTAGTTGCCGATAAAGTTTGTAACATGGGTTATCTTATTGGCGCTGCCAGGGGAAATAAAAAAGCTATACATAACATAGTAGCTGTTTTTTTTAAAGAGACCGGTAAAGAACTTATCTTTTTAAATGATGCCATTGAAAAAACAAACTACCCCGTCATCAGCGATATCTCTCATAAAATAAAATCTGCTTTCTCCATCCTCGGCATATCTGTACTGGAACCCGTTTTTAATGAAATGGAACAACTGAGCAGCAATACAAGCGGCATCGGCAAAATAGAACAGTTAAACCGAAAGGTAAATATTGTTTTTAAACAGGCTAAGGCAGAAATGAATACTGCTGATTAAAATACAAATCTTATGTTTTAGTTTACACAAGGTGTGAATGATATAACTTTTTTAAAGAGTTTTATAACATTCGGCCGCAGGAACTGTATGACCTTTGCTGGTATTATTATTAAAAACTAATCATTATGTCTTTACTTACTATTTTACTTGTACTGGTTGTTGCAGGAGTTATTCTTTGGCTGGTGAACACCTATATACCAATGGATCGAAAGATCAAAAGTATTCTGAATGCAGTGGTTGTAATTCTTATTGTTATATGGTTGTTACAGGCATTTGGGCTTTTGGATTCTTTGAAAAAGATAAATGTGTAAAACCTGCTTTGCAGTTTGTTCTTTTAAGTGCAATATAAATTGTATGATTTTTATAGAATTGATTACATCTGACTGCTTATGGTGAACATGTGTATGAAAATATATGCTTAAATTAAAAATTCCAAAAAATGAAATGGTTAACAAAATTCAGTTTAGCAAATGCCCTGCAGGTTGTGGCAGTAATTATTTTATTTGGTTATCCCGGTTGTTCATCAAATAATGAATCAAATAAAACTGCAGATCATAGAGCATTAACAGTTAATGAAACAGTGATTACAAACAACAGCAGTCACGAATTAAAAGTTACGCTGAATAAACTCTGGGCAGAACATGCTGCCTGGACCCGTAATCTTATTCTATGCATTGTTGACGGACTTCCCGGAACCGATCAGGCAGTAAACCGCCTCATGCAAAACCAGGTTGATATTGGTAACGCCTTTAAACCATACTATGGAGATGAAGGTGGAAATAAACTGACGGAATTACTTAAGAGGCACATTGCGATTTCGGCCGATGTAGTTAAATCTGCAAATGAACGGAATTTTATCTCCCTTGAAAAGGGAAATAAAAAATGGCATGCCAATGCAGATGAGATATCTGCATTTTTAAGCAAAACAAATTATTATTGGTCAACACCCGAAATAAAAATGATGATGCATGATTATCTTAAGCTGACAACTGATGTAGCCATGCACCGCATCAAAAAGAATTACGATGCTGATGTAGCGACTGACAATAAAGTACGGGAAAAAACGGTTAAAATATCGGGTCTGCTTGCTGATGGGATCATTGAACAATTTCCCGAAAAATTTAAACCTGTTGATACCAGGATAGTTGCTTTAAAATAAAAACAGAAAATGGAGGGAAAATTCAATGAAGCTACCACCCAACGTCCGCAGGGGAACCGTACTTTGGATGCACCGCTGGTTACAATTGACCTGGTCTCTTTTATTGCACAAATAAGGGAAGAGGAACAATGGAAAAAAAGTGACCGTAATGCCATAACTATTTTCAAATCGCTGGTTATGCGTATGGTGCTTATTGCATTACATAAAGGAGCTGAAATGAGCAAACACAAAGCCCCGGGTATGATAAGCATACAAATGCTTGAAGGTGAAATGTTGTTTACTACGGATGAACAAACCATTACGTTAAGTAGTGGGCAGATGCTTACGCTTCACGAAGGCATTGAGCACAGTGTACTGGCTAATGAAGAAACAGTTTTTTTGTTAACCCTTACATCTGCCCCAGATGCTGCATAATACCGTTACGTAAAAATTAAAATCAATCATTGAAAAAATACTTTACTGATGTTTGATTGAACTTTCATTTTTAAAGTATAAAATTTTGGTTATTTATTTAAAAAATATTTTTAATGATACCGGTGATATTACCTTATTTACATTAAGGTTTTTTAAAGAGGTATTTACTCCCCCTTTTGAAATTAAAGAATTCATCAGGCAATGTTATGTAATTGGTTACAAATCGTTGCCACTGGTTGGTATTACCGGTTTTATTATGGGCCTGGTACTTACCCTGCAGTCTCGCCCAACATTAGCCGAGTTTGGTGCAGAGTCGTGGTTGCCGGGCATGGTTGCATTATCATTGATCAGGGAAATTGCACCGGTTATTACTGCATTGATATGTGCTGGAAAAATTGCATCGGGTATTGGTGCAGAGCTGGGTTCGATGAAAGTGACCGAACAAATTGATGCGATGGAGGTATCGGGCATCAATCCTTACAAATACCTGGTAGTAACCAGGATACTGGCTGCAACATTGATGATACCATTATTGGTGATTTTTGCAGATCTCGTTGGAATTATGGGAGGATATGCAGGAATCAATATTCACAGCGATGTAAACCTGTTCCGTTATTTCGACAAAGTGCTTGCCTCACTCGACTTTCTGGATATTTTACCTGCAACCATAAAAACATTTTTCTTTGGATTTTTTATCGGCCTTATTGGTTGTTACAAAGGATTTACCGCAGCCAACGGAACAGAAAGCGTAGGCAGGGCCGCCAATTCAGCAGTGGTAGCAGCTTCGCTTACGATTTTTATAATTGATATGCTGGCCGTGCAGATAACAGATCTTTTTTTCTAAATAAAAATGATAACAGAACAACTAAATATAAAACCGGAAACAGCCGCAAACAAAACAGGACCGGTAATTGTGATAAAAGGATTGAGCAAATCTTTTGGAGAAAATATTGTTTTAAAAAGTGTAGACCTGGTTGTAAACAAAAGCGAAAACCTGGTTGTACTTGGCAAATCGGGATCGGGTAAATCAATATTAATAAAATGCCTGGTTGGTTTAATACCGGCAGATAATGGTGAAATAAAAGTTTTTGATAAAGATATTACCGGCCTGGATGATAAAGAGTTAAATGTGATAAGGATAAGAATTGGTTTTCTTTTTCAGAATTCTGCATTATACGATTCGATGACGGTTAGACAGAATTTAGAATTCCCTTTAAAAAGGCATTCAAAAAATTTGAGTACAGCCGAAGTGGACAGTACGGTTGCAGAAGTGCTGGAAAGTGTAGGACTGGCCGAAGCCATAGATAAAATGCCTGCTGAATTATCGGGTGGTATGCGTAAACGGATCGGGCTGGCCCGAACACTGATTTTAAAACCGGAGATCATTTTGTACGATGAGCCAACTACCGGTTTGGATACCATTACATCGAGGGAGATCAGCGAATTGATATTGACTATTCAGAAAAAAAATAAAACAACTTCAATAATCATTACGCATGATATGGCTTGTGCAAAACTAACCGGCGACAGGTTGGTGATATTGAAAGATGGCGTGATGCATGCAGAAGGGACTTACGATGAACTGGAAAAAAGTGACGATGAATGGGTTCGTTCTTTTTTCAATTAATTATTTATTTAAAAAAAACAGTATGAAAAACGAATCAGGTTACAAATGGAAATTGGGTATGTTTGTTTTAATTGGATTGTTTGTATTTACTATAACCATCTATTTAGTAGGAAAACAAAATAATTTATTTGGTTCCACATTTCATTTAAAAGCAATTTTTAAAACCGTAAGCGGTTTGCAGGTGGGTAATAATGTTCGTTTCTCGGGTATTAATATTGGTACGGTAAAGGATATAGAATTGGTAACTGACTCTTCTGTAATGGTTGTTTTAGTTATCAAGAAAAATGTACAGCAATTTATTAAAACAGATGCATCTGCGAGTATTGGGTCTGATGGATTAATGGGCGATAAAGTGCTGACAATTTCGCCCGGCTGTGGCATTACAACTACCGTAAAAAATAACGACATAATTGCTTCCAAAAGCCCCATAGAAATGGCTGACGTTATGAGCAGCTTAAAGACCAGCGTAGATAATGCTGGTGTAATAACTGCACAGCTTGCACAGTTCAGTTACAAAATGAACAATGGCAATGGGGCCTTAAACAAATTAATTTCGGATGAAGGGTTTTCAAACAGCCTTAAAACCACCATGACAAATCTGCAAACCAGTACAAATGAATTTGCTCAATTTACAACCAACCTCAATGATGGAAAACTGGGAGTGAAGCTTGATTCAACAATGAGTAATCTGCAGACAGGAACAAAGGGCCTTAGCGATAATATGGATGCAGTAAAGAACAGTTTTTTATTGCGTGGATATTTTAAAAAACAAAAAAAGGCGGAGGCAAAAAAACAGGCTGATCTTAAAAAACAATCCGACCTCAAAAAAAAGCAAAATCTAAAAATAATTACCGACTTAAATAATACAAAAGACAGTATACAATAAATAATACAGAAATAATACAGACAAAATTTAACAGGTCTTTTAAAATCAATTTCCATCTGTAATGTGTGAATGATACAACATATTTGGAAGATTTTGTAACAATTTAAAATGCAGGAAAACTCATCTTTGTTCTGCTATCAGATGATAACTATTACAAAAGTAAAAAGCATGACTAATTTAACTGAAGTAAAAGGAAACTGGAATGAAATTAAAGGAAAACTGAAACAAAAATTTGGCATGTTAACAGATAGCGATTTGTTGTTTGCCGAAGGTAAGCAGGAAGAACTTTTAGGCAGGCTGCAAACAAAATTGGGCAGAACAAAAGCAGAGGTAAAAAAGATTATTTCTGAATTATAATACAGGCATACTATCGGAATAATATAATTAATTCTCCGTATAACTCTAGTTCAAAGTGAACCTGTGAGTGAGTTGTACAGTTCAGGAAATTATTACTATAGTAAAAAGAAGTATGATAATGCAGATTAAAAAGATATTGCTTTAATAAAAGTGCACTGCTGTTTAAAAATACAGAAATCATAATTGGCACACAATTTGAAAAGTATATTTAAGACAGCATAAAAAAGAACAACAATATTTTTTTCACAATTTAATAAAATAAAAAATCATGGGAAATTTACTATACACCATAGCCGTAATTTTAGTAATTATATGGGCTATTGGATTTTTAGGCTTTGCAGCCGGCGGCATTATACACGTTCTTTTGGTAATAGCTGTGATTGCAGTTTTAGTAAGAATAATTCAGGGCCGTAAGATACTGTAACCCAAAAATGATAAACCACATTAATCAACATTGTAAACTATAAAAATTAAACAAAATGGGAAACTCAAACAACACCGTAAAAGTAATTGGGGCAATATTTTTAGGCGCAGCAATCGGCGGTGCACTTGGAATACTATTTGCACCTGATAAAGGCAGCGAAACAAGAAAGAAGATTTCAAAAAAAGGCAGTGATCTTACCGATTCAATGAAAGAAAAATTCGGGGAAATTGTTGACAAATTTAAAAGAGAAGTTGAAGAAGTAAAAGACAAGGCCACTGATTTTGCAGAAAATGGGAAATCAGCAATTGAGAAGTTGAAATCAAGTTAAGTGCTCAATATCAACCGGAAACAAAAATAAAATAGCCGGAGCGTGCATCCGGCTATTTTTAAATTATAATAAACATGGAATCAAAAATAAAATTACTTGAACCGCTTTTAGAAAAAGCTGAAGCATATGGTGAAACAAGCATGGAGTTATTAAAACTAAAAGCGCTTGATAAAACAGCTGATATAACTGCTACGCTGATTTCACGGTTTTTATTATCACTCGTTGTTTTGATCCTGGTATTTACGCTGAATATAGCCATTGCATTCTGGCTGGGGGATATGTTAGGTAAGGTTTATTATGGATTTCTGGTTGTTGCTGCCTGCTATGCACTTGCAGGTATTATACTGTTACTTATTCATCCGTTTATTAAAACACGGGTACAAAATACACTCATCAGGCAAATGTTTAACTAAAAAATGAAATCAATTAAAACTTCAGCAGATTTAAAACTGGCCATACAGCAAACAAAATTGCAGCAGGCCAATGAACTGATTTTATTGAAAGAAGAATTTACCAATTCGCTGGATCGTTTAAAGCCCATCAATCTTATTAAGGATGCTTTTAAAGAAGCTGTTGCCGCTCCCGATTTAAAAACAGATATTATAAATGCTGCAATAGGATTAACTACAGGTATTGTTGCCAAAAAGATCATTATTGGTAAAACGCTGAATCCTTTATCGAAATTATTGGGTGTTATGCTGGAAGTATTTGTTACCAATAAGGTTTCCAAAAATGCAGAAGAAATTAAATCGGTAGGGAGTATGATCATTAATAAAATATTTCATAAAAAAGAATATTCTGAAAAAGTTTAATGGAGCTTAATTTTATTCAATGGCTGCGCTGATCTTTATCAGCGTTTTTGCTTTTGTGTGATTCTGAATTTTCTTTTATCAAACGAAAAAAATAATTCTTCATAAACTTAAAATATAAATTATGAAACTGAATATTGGTATTTCTGAAAAGAATTTGAAAAGCAGTGCTGACCTGTTATCAAAAGTGTTGGCCACAGAAATGACTTTGTATGTCAAAACCAGGAAAGCGCATTGGAATGTAACAGGCGAAAGTTTTATGGAACTCCATAAATTATTCGAAAATCAGTACAAACAACTTGAAGCTTCAATTGATGAAGTTGCAGAGCGTATTGGAAAGCTGGGCCATAAAACAATTGGCACCATGCAGGAATTTTCAAAAGCTTCTTCTATTAAGGAAAATCCGGGGAAATATGGGGCGTCAAAAAATTTACTTGTTGAATTATTAAAAGATCATGAAACCATTATAATAATGCTGAGAAAAGGCATTGATGATTGTACTGAAAAAAATAAAGATGCAGGCACAGCAGATTTTCTTACGGGTTTAATGGAACAACATGAAACAATTGCATGGGTACTGAGGAGATACCTGAACTGATCATTACAGAAATATTGATACCTATTTAAATGATATTAAAAAGCTGATATTTTTTATCGGCTTTTTTATTTGCTAACCACTGTTAAAAACAATTGCTAAAAAATAAAATCGGGTAGGAAAGTAGCGATTAATTCGCTACTTGTCCTCCCACACCACCGTATGTACTTACGTGTACGGCGGTTTCTCAATGCGATGTTTACTGTTCCTTGCATACTGAAAGGTTTTGATGTCCTCCGTCTTTGGATACTGTGCGTACTTTCACTTCTCTCAAAAGATTTTCGGTAGTCTTACGACACTTTGCGACAATACCTTTTACAATTGTAAGAACTAACTTCACTTTGAAATTCAGCCCTTCCCTCCAGTATATTTCTATACCTTCTGTGGTACTATGGCTTCTGCTGACTTCTCAATAATCAAGAGTGATTTTTGAGACCTCCCGTGGTAAGATGATATTTCTTTCCGTGAAAATTGCAGGATTTACCACCTTCGGTTAAGGTTGGTTTTGTGGCTTCGCAGTCTATTGCCCGCTAACCCCAAAGTAGGCCTATATCCTGTTTCTGTTCGTCAATTCCCACTTTTGCCGCCGACTTCCTTCAGATTCCATCTCACGATGGACACCCTTGTCTTTGGCTAACGATTCCTTTCAACTCGGCTCGTTAGGAACTTGCATCCTTTAGAAATATCTCATGCACGGCGCACAATAAAAAACCGGTGAACTCCCGTTCACCGATAAAGTGGTCCCCAAAGGACTTATATCGAACAAAGTTATTGGATATTTCCAAAAGTTGTATCAAATGCTAAAGGATACATAATACATAGTTTTACGTTATTTTAATATCTCATATTTCTTCAAAATTGGTATAATAGAGACAAATAAATCTTTCGCTGAATAGTTTTCTTTATTTCTTGGAATATTGCCTTTCAACATTATTCCAATGGTGTATTTATCATTACAGATGATAAATGAACTTGATACGTTTCCTTTTTTATCAGACCTTTCTGCTGTACCTGTCTTGCAAAATAAATTTTTAATGTCTATTCCGTTTTGTACTAATGGTTCTCTCACCTTTGAAGCTGTGCCTGGCTGTTTGCCCTTAGAAGGAGAACCAAACAAAACACTATTAAAACACTCTTTTAAATAGGTTCTATCTGCATCATCCATTGATATAGCTTCGTAATCTTTTTTATCTAAAGAATATTTCAATTCTACTTTTTTGCCCGAAGCAAAACGGCTGTACCATTTTATAATGTCTATAAATTTATAGGGTCTTTGCTGTCCAATGCTTTGGCGATAAATAGTGTTGTTTCTATCTAATGTTTTAGCAAAATCATTATTAGTTGGCATTACATCAAGATAGCTGTCGTCCACGTTTGAAAACAAAGGCAATTCAAAGTCATTTGTCAAAATGGTATTTAACTTATCCTTATTTGTGATTAATGATGTTCTCAATAAATTGGCTGCATAATCATCATCAGAGGTTTGAATAAATTCTTTAAACGATTTATTATTGTACTGTTGTTCTTTTACTGCCGGATTAATTTGCAATGCACTGTAAGCAATCAACATTTTTTTTAATGAACCGCAGAGGTAATAGATTTCATTACTATTGGTTTCTGCATTAAGTGGGTATGTAGCATTGGTAATTATATTTCCGCCATTATGTTCAACAATTACAACAGAGCCAATGTTTGAAGCAATACCAATGCTCTGCAAATGGGTTTCTAATGCCTTACTGCAAAGTGCTGTTAAATCGGCATTTATTGTTTGTGCATCAAGAGGTATAGAACTGTAATAAGGATTAGATACAGAAATATTAGGCTTATTATTTACTTTTTGGGAATAGGAATACACTTTGCCAAAGGGGTGGAATGTACCAGATATTAATTTTGATTTTTCATCAAAAAGGGAATCAACAGTCATCTGGTTTAGCAACTTATCTGTACTGTTTGCAAAAGTTTTTGATTCATACACAGTTTGGCTATATGGCTTACCTGCAAAATACAAACTGGCTAATTCTTTTAAAATACTTTTCTTGGCACTTGATACTATTGTTAAGTTGTCATTGCCAATAATATTTTTTGCAAAAGCAACTAAAGCATCTTTGTCATTTGCATTAGGTATATTTTTTTTCACTGCTACATCTTCATCTTTAATGTGCTTTGTCCATTGCATAGAAGCGTCAGTATATTTTGTGGATATTGCTTTATAAGCAAATCCAGCCACTAAAGCCATAATAAAAAAAGTCATTACGAACTTTATACTGTTTTTGGCATCGCCATACAAGTATTTAGATGTTCCTTTTTCAGTAATATATTTTTCATTTGTAAATACACTGCTTATACATAAAAGCAATACGATTAAAAATATTATTTCCCAGTTGCTAATTGACAGGCATGGTATAGACTGACCAGTAAGCGGTATCAATAAAACATTATTTAGTACCGGATATACAAACTGTATTATTGTAAAGGCAAGGTAAAAACGTATTAGCTCACTTTCTTTTGTTTTAGGCAATGCAAAGTAATTGCTATTGCTAATTTTCACTTCTCTTATAGATAGAAATAGCAGTAGTACTAATTCGTTTACAAGCAGCAGCAGAACAGGCAAAAATGTTATCAGGAACATAAATCCTCCAAATGAAAATGCCCAATGAAATGCAAAGTCTGAATGGAGTGTAGTACGCATACTACCTGGCACAATTACATCATTAAAGTGTGGTTCATTTAAGGAAAATATATTTTTAAGATTAAAAATAAGAGTGCTGTAAGTTTCTTTGTCTGCTTCTTTAGCTGTGATTACGCTGGGGTTTTCTGGTGTTGTGAAAGGGGCTATTATGCGGTATGTTTTATCGCCACACAGTATGCTGGGACTGGTTTTATAAACAGTAAAAACAATTGCAACCAATCCAACAACGCACAATAGAAAGTATTTTAGTTTTAGGGTCTTTCTAATTAATTCAATTAACACAAAAGCTAAAGTGGCATAGATAAAACTGCCTATGTCTTTGGTAAGCAAAGACAACCCTAATGAATATAAAACAAGTATGATAAACTTATAAAGATTGCCGAATTTAACCTTGCTAAAAAAGCTGTGTTGTAACGCTAAAATGAGTGATAGGATTATTATTTTTTGAATGTGCAGTATGGGTATCTTACCAAACAAGGATTCATTCCAAGTAAATTTCCAAATGAATACAGTAAGGATTGCAATTACTGCAAATAATGAATAGCCAAATAGCTTAGAATTGATACGAAAGTTAAAGTTGTGCAGTATCGTTTTTGATGTAAAATAAGAAGCGTTTAAAAGTATCACCAATGCCAAATACCAAATTCTACCATCGCCCAAATAGTAAGCAGTAACAAATACTGGGGTGGCTAAAAACACTATACAGTTCAGTAAAATTCTAATGCTGAATAATGAAAATATTGGTGGACTAACAGACTTTTTTGACTTGAATAAAAAGTAACATTGAAAACACAAAAGGACTATAAAAAACAAACAATACACCATCATAAACCCAATAGTGTACTTGGGTGTAACTTCAAACAGAAAGCCACCTACATCAAATTTTGAAGTACTGCCTGAAAAGGCATTGATTGTTTTGCCAGTAGCATCTTTTACTACACATTTATGGGTTAAGGTTGTAGCCGAAATTATAATGTTATACTGCCCTGTGTCGGTGGTGGTATTTGTAAAAGAGAATATAAATTGGCTGGTGGATGCTACAGCCTTGTTTAAGAAAACATCATAAGTGTTTTGCTTGTTGCTTTGCACTGGAAAATCCGCTCAATGTGACCACCTCTATCCGGTCGAAGTTGACCACCCCAATCCG
>JANOVD010000192.1:0-1621 GCA_031417255.1 Chitinophagaceae bacterium | reverse complement strand
GCAAATTTGTTTTGCAGGAATGTGCTGTTACAAAAACATGCGGAATATTATAGCTGTTTGTTGCATGAAATAAAGTTCGTTCCAAAATTGCCGGCGAAAGATCTGCTGCTGCACCGCCATTCTGATAAAAGGTTGCTTCGTATGCAATGATATTTAAATCTTCATCAACCCCAATTTTATAATCGCTGCTGTAAGGATTTCTTTTGCCCGTCATGCGCATGTCTTCCATGCGATGCGGAATACATTTGGCCGGACGCTTTAATACCCATGCTACCATGGCTGCCATAGCACCCCATGCCGATGCCTGATCTTCCTTACCACCAAAGCCGCCACCAAGGCGGGGCACATCTACTTCAACCTTATTCATCCCTACACCCAATACCCTTGCCACTGTGCGTTGTACCTGTGTAGGGCCCTGCGTTGATGAAAATATTTTTACACTATCGTGCTCTGTTGGATAAGCATATGCTCCCTGTGTTTCCAGGAACAACTGTTCCTGTCCGCCAGATTCTGTTTGCCCTTCAAAAATGTATTTGCATGTAGCGAAAGCTTCCTGCACATTTCCTTTTATAAATTTTCTCGATGGACTTAATATTTTTCCTTGTGCAAATGCTTCTCTTGGATCGGTGATGATTGGCAGCGGATCAATTTCAATTTTTATTTCTTTGAACGCTTCTTCAGCAGCATCTTCATTTTCTGCCACAATTAATAAAATGGGTTGGCCCCGGTAATGCACTTCGTTATCAGCCAACAATGGTTCATCAGGAATTATGCCACCGATCTGGTTTTCGCCGGGTACATCTTTATAAGAAAATATTTTTACGATGCCTTCCATTTGTTCTGCAACAGAAAAATCAAGGGTTGTTATTTTTCCATGAGCAATCGGCGAATCAAATACTTTCACAAACAACATGCCTTCCATTACAGGTATGTCATCTACGTAAACAGATCTGCCTGTTACGTGGTTGGCTGCATCAATATTTCCAAAGCCCCCTAAATCTCCGCCAGCGGGCGGAGGACTTGAAAGCTCTTTTATGTTTTTTGCTTTATACATCTTATTAATAGCCTGCGCCAATGTTATAATCCAATTACTTCTTTAATTAAATTCTTTTCATTTTTAAAATGCGCCAGAAATAATTGTCTTAATAAAAGCGTTTTGTATTCCTTTGTACCTCTTGCATCGCTGATGGGAGCAATCTCTGCATTCATAATTTCAATAGCAGCTTTTAAATTTTCTACACTGATCTTCTTTCCTTTTAAAAAAGCAGCAGTGTCATTTAAGTATTTAGGAAACGGTGCTACTCCTCCTGCCGAAATATGAATACTTTCAATAGCTCCATCATTACTTAATTGAAACTGGCAGGCAGAATTTACACTGGCAATATCCAGATGTGTACGCTTGCTTACTTTTTCAAAACTGAATTGATTTTTTTGTGGTGGCGTGAAAATTATTTTCTCAAAGATTTCATCCGCTTCTTTATCAATCTGTTTATATGCTTTGTAAAAATTATTGAGTTTTACAGTTCTGGTTGTTCCGTTTTTATTCAATACAAGTTCGCTATCTAAAGCCAGAAAGAAAATACTCATATCGCCAATGGGCGATGCATTTACCAGGTTACCG